>NZ_JBHTTQ010000049.1:0-50994 GCF_042794475.1 Streptomyces sp. NPDC056527 | reverse complement strand
GGCCCTGTTCGCGGTGCTGCGCCGCTTGTGACGTGTACGTACGCGATGGGGCCCGGTGCCGTCTGGAACCGGGCCCCTTCGCATGAGCGGGTCAGTACTGGTTGCGCGGGCGGTTGAACCACTCGGACGCCTGCTTGTTCACCATCGACGCGAGGATGATGCCGCCGAGGGCGAGGCTGATGATGCCGCCGGGGACGCCGGTGGCCTCGCCGGAGGCGAAGTTGCCGAGTCCGCCGATGAGCATCAGCGAGGCGTAGATGATCGTGATGACGCGGATCGCGGTGCCACCGGTGGCGAACTTCACTGCGAGGAAGATCGCCAGGCCGGCGAAGGCCAGCAGGAGGGCGACGACGGCGAAGCCCAGGCCGGCCAGGCCGGTCGCGGCGTCCGAGTCGTCGACCGCGCTCGAGGCGGCCGCGATGCCGATGCCGGCGATGATCCCGATGATGATCTGCAGGCCCGCCAGGACGAACATGATCACCCGTGCCGCGGTCATCAGGCCGGGCATCTTCTGCGGACCCTGCGGGTAACCGCCCACACCGTACGGCTGGACCGGCGGCGCCTGCGGGTACCCGTACTGCTGCGGGGGCACACCCTGCGGAGCCTGCTGCGGGTAGCCGTATCCGGGCTGCTGGCCCTGCGGCTGACCGTATCCGGGCTGCTGGCCCTGCGGCTGGCCGTAGGGGTTGTTCGGATCGCCGAAGCTCATCGCGGGTTTCCTCCGTGGGTTGTGCGGGGACGACGCGGCCCGCGCGGAGGTACTTCTCACAGCTTATGAGTGATTTGCCCCCCGGCACTGCCCGCGGCACTGCGCGGTCATCGTCGTCGTAGCATCGACTTTTTGTCCAGTCGGAATGCCGGGAGTTGTGCAAGTGCAACCTCTCCGGGCGCACGGTGCGGGGCCGTGTACGGCCGAATTGGAACAAGCGAGGGGTCATCCGGGAGGATGGGTCCATGAGCGCCCAGATTCTCGATGGCAAGGCCACCGCAGCCGCGATCAAGTCCGACCTGACCGCCCGTGTGGCGGCCCTCGAGGAGAAGGGCGTCACGCCCGGCCTCGGCACGATCCTGGTCGGCGACGACCCGGGCAGCCAGAAGTACGTCGCCGGCAAGCACCGCGACTGCGCGCAGGTAGGCATCGCCTCCATCCAGCGCGAACTTCCCGCCACCGCCACCCAGGACGAGATCGAGGCGGTCGTACGCGAGCTCAACGAGGACCCGGCGTGCACCGGCTACATCGTCCAACTGCCGCTCCCCAAGGGCATCGACGAGAACCGCATCCTGGAGCTGATGGACCCGGCCAAGGACGCCGACGGTCTGCACCCGATGAACCTCGGCCGCCTCGTGCTGAACGAGCCGGCGCCGCTGCCCTGCACCCCGTACGGCATCATCCAGCTGCTGCGCGAGCACGGTGTGGAGATCAACGGCGCGGAGGTCGTGGTCGTGGGCCGTGGCGTGACCATCGGGCGCCCGATGCCGCTGCTGCTGACCCGGCGCTCGGAGAACGCGACGGTGACGCAGTGCCACACCGGTACGCGTGACCTGGCGGCGCATCTGCGACGGGCCGACATCATCGTCGCCGCGGCCGGTGTGCCGCACCTGATCAAGCCCGAGGACGTGAAGCCGGGCGCCGCCGTGCTGGACGTCGGCGTCTCGCGCAACGGCGAGGGCAAGATCCTCGGCGACGTCGACCCCGGTGTCTCCGAGGTCGCCGGCTGGATCTCGCCGAACCCCGGCGGTGTGGGCCCGATGACCCGTGCGCAGCTCCTGGTCAACGTCGTCGAGGCCGCGGAGCGCGCGGCCGCGGCGCTCTGAAGATGACCTCGCGCGTGAGCGCCAAGGGCGCCCCGGGCGCCGAGGACCCGGGTGAGGACCTGGACGCGGACCGGACCGAGGGCGAGGCGCCGGACGCCTCCGCCGAGCCCGCGGCCCCCGTCGAGGGCGACGCCGAACCGTCCGCCAAGGACGCCGCCGTGACCACCCCCGGGCGGTCGCGGCGCCCGCCCGCCATGACCACGGACACCGCGCGGCCCGAGGGCGGCGGCCGGGCCGCTCCCGTCGGGGCGCCCGCGCCGGCCCGGCAGTGGCCGCTGCTGACCGTCCTGGGGCTGACCGCTCTCGGGCTGTTCATCGTCGGGACGGACCTGTTCGCGCAGTCCTTCCGCGTCGGGACGATGCTCGTCGGTGTGGCGCTGCTCACCGGCGCGGGGTTGCGACGCGCGCTGCCGTCCGTCGGGATGCTCGCCGTACGGTCGCGGTTCACCGACATGGTCACGTACGGGGTCATGGGCGGGCTCATCGTGCTGCTGGCGCTCATGGTGCAGCCGAACCCCTGGCTCAGGATCCCGTTCCTGGAGGACATCCTCCACCTCACGGTCACCTAGGCACCGGCGACGACCCACCCGCGACGGAACGGCGGCGCCCGTCCTCTCCCCCGAGGGAGGACGGGTGCCGCCTCCGTTCGAGGGTCATGTACGTGCCAATGTGGTTCAAGGTCCGTCAGCGCCTTGTGGCACGGAAGTGACCATTCCGCCACGCCCCGGGGGCGCACGCCCGATTCGTCTGCACCCGTGCGCTCCTGCCCCGGGAACTGCCATCCTGGCCCGGAGCATCCTTCTGGGGGGAAACAAAGGGGGACAAGGGGGAACGCACATGCCTCGCTGGAAAGCCCTGCCGGACGAACTCGACCCACAGATACGCGAGTTCGCGAGTCAGTTACGACGGCTGATCGACCGCAGCGGACTGAGCATCGCCGCCGTCGCGGACCGTACCGGCTACAGCAAGACCTCGTGGGAGCGGTATCTCAACGGACGACTCCTCGCGCCCCGCGGCGCCGTCGTCGCGCTCGCCGAGGTGACCGGCACCGACACCGGCCATCTCACGACGATGTGGGAGCTCGCCGAGCGCGCCTGGAGCCGCTCCGAACTGCGCCGCGACCTCACCATGGAAGCCCTGCGGATCTCGCAGGCACGCGCCGCCCTCGGGGAACCCGGCCCCACCGCCGGGGCGAACGCCTCGACCGAGACCCGGGACGGGAGCGGCGGCCCGGCGCCCGCGCGGCGCACCACGGCCCCCGCCGGACCCGCGCCACCGGCTCCGCAGCCGCCCCGGCAGCCGTCCGGCACCTCCCGACCGCGCCGCGCCGCGCTGATCCTGACCGGCGTCCTGGGCGTCCTGCTCGTCATCGCCGCGGCCGTCCTCCTCACGGACCTCGGGGGCGGCGGCACCACCGGCGACGACGGGAAGAAGGCCGGCGGCACGCCCACCGCGACCCCGAGCGCCCCGCCGAGCAGCACCCTCCCCGCAGGGGTGAAATGCGCCGGCGCCGGCTGTGCGGGCCAGGACCCGGAGGCGATGGGGTGTGGCGGCGCCTTCGCCACCACCGTCGCCCGCGCCCGCGTCGGCACCGCCGGTCAGGTCGAGGTGAGGTACAGCCGGACGTGCGGCGCCGCCTGGGCGCGGATCACCGGGGCGGGCCCCGGCGACACCGTCCGCGTCACCGCCGCCGGGACCAGCCAGAACGCGGTGGTGGACACCGACGCCGACGCGTACACGCCGATGGTCGCCGTGGCCAAGGGCACGGACGCGACGGCCTGCGCGACGCTCAGGAGCGGGGCGAAGGGGTGCACCGGAGAGGGGTGACGGCGCCGTGGCCCGGTGCTGCGGGGGCGCCGGGCGAGCGGTGATCGCGCCGCGGCCCGGCGCGGAGGCAGTCGGGTGGCAGTGAGCCGGACCACAAGGGGGTGGGGGTTGAGCGGGTCCCGGGTCGGATAGCCTGACCGCTGGATATCTCTTCACGTCGAGACATCGGGTCGACCGATCGATCGTCGATCAAGAGGAGTTGTCCAGCATCAGGGGCAGGGACCCCCACCGCCAGCTGTCTTACGGAGATCGCCATGACCCGCACTCCCGTGAATGTCACCGTCACCGGCGCGGCCGGCCAGATCGGCTACGCGCTGCTCTTCCGCATCGCCTCCGGCCACCTGCTCGGCGCGGACGTGCCGGTCAAGCTGCGCCTCCTCGAGATCCCGCAGGGCGTCAAGGCCGCCGAGGGCACCGCCATGGAGCTCGACGACTGCGCCTTCCCGCTGCTCAAGGGCATCGACATCTTCGACGACCCGAACCAGGGCTTCGAGGGCGCGAACGTGGCCCTGCTCGTAGGCGCCCGCCCGCGTACCAAGGGCATGGAGCGCGGCGACCTGCTCGCCGCCAACGGTGGCATCTTCAAGCCGCAGGGCAAGGCCATCAACGACCACGCCGCGGACGACATCAAGGTCCTCGTCGTCGGCAACCCGGCCAACACCAACGCCCTGATCGCCCAGGCCGCCGCCCCGGACGTCCCGGCCGAGCGCTTCACCGCGATGACCCGCCTGGACCACAACCGCGCGCTCTCGCAGCTGGCGGCCAAGACCGGTGCGTCCGTCGAGGACATCAAGCGCCTCACCATCTGGGGCAACCACTCGGCGACCCAGTACCCGGACATCTTCCACGCGGAGATCGCCGGCAAGAACGCCGCCGAGGTCGTCAACGACGAGCAGTGGCTCGGCGAGACCTTCATCCCGACCGTCGCCAAGCGTGGCGCCGCGATCATCGAGGCCCGTGGCGCGTCCTCGGCCGCCTCGGCCGCCAACGCCGCCATCGACCACGTCCACACCTGGGTCAACGGCACCGCCGCGGGCGACTGGACCTCCATGGGCATCCCGTCGGACGGCTCCTACGGCGTCCCGGAGGGCCTGATCTCCTCGTTCCCCGTCACGTGCACGGACGGAAAGTACGAGATCGTCCAGGGCCTGGACATCAACGAGTTCTCCCGTGCCCGCATCGACGCCTCGGTCCAGGAGCTGGCCGAGGAGCGCGACGCGGTGCGCGAGCTCGGCCTCATCTGAGCCTGAGCCCGTAGTTCCCTCTCCGCCCCCGGTCGTCCGCGACCGGGGGCGGAGTCGTGTCCGCTCCTGGCCGCTTCAGCCCACGGGCCCGAACCCGGCCAGTTCCTCCGCCAGTTCCGCGACGCCCCGCAGGGTGCGCAGCAACAGCCCGTGGCCGAAGGTGATCCGGGCCGCTCCCAGCCGCCCGAGCTCGGCGTGCGACGGTCCGTCGGGCAGGGAGAGGGCGTTGAGCGGTGCGTCGATCCCGGCGCGCAGCAGCGGGAGATGGGCCGCCGGCGCCTTGATCGGGTAGACGCAGTCCGCGCCCGCCTCCGTGTAGAGCCTCGCCCGCTCGATCGCGGCGGCAGGGTCGTCCACCCCGCGCACATACGTGTCCACGCGCGCGTTCAGGAAGAGCCGAGGTCCGGCCTCCGCCCGCACCTCGGCGAGCCAGGCGGCGTGCTCCCGCGGCTCCTTGAGCCCGCCGGAGCGGCCGGAGTCCTCCAGGTTCACCCCGGCCGCCCCGGTCTCCAGGACCCGCTCCACGAGCTCCTTGGGAGCCAGGCCGTAGCCGTCCTCCAGATCGGCCGTGACCGGTACCGAGACGGCCCGTACGACCCGCGCCACGGCGGCGAACATCTCCTCGGGCGGCGTCTCGCCGTCCTCGTACCCGAGAGAGGCGGCGATCCCCGCGCTCGGTGTGGCGAGCGTCGGGAAGCCGGCCTCCTCGAAGACACGCGCGCTGGCCGCGTCCCAGGGACCCGGCACGACCAGCGGATCGTCCACCGCGCGCCCGGAGTGGAGGGCGCGCAGCACGTCGGCGGAGGACCCGGGGGTCACCTGACTTCTCCTGGGGTGCCCCGCCCTTCGGGGCGGGGAGGAATGGGTCCTCGGCCCGGAGCCGCGAAGCGGCGGAGTTCTCTTCGCATCTGTTCTGACCTGCACTCTCTTCCGTTGTCAGTGGGGGGTGTTAGCTTCCGAATCATGACGACGACGGCGGTGGCCGAGCAGGGTTCTGGGCACGCCCGGTACACCTACCGGCTTCGCGTGTCGTCGACCGCCCGCACCACCCTGCTCGCCGAGTGGGACCGCTGCCGCTGGGTGTGGAACGAGGCCGTGGCCAAGTCCCGCCAGGTGCACACCCACAACAAGGCCAACCCCGACGACAAGCTGACGTGCGGCCCGGCCCAGCTCGACAAGATGCTGACCGAGGCCCGCGCCATGACGCCGTGGCTGCGTGAAGGCGCATCGGTGCCACAGCAGCAGATCATCCGCGACTTCTCCAAGTCCCGTTCCAAGGCGCAGAAGGACATCAGGGACCGGCTGCCCATGCACCGGCGGGCCGGGATGCCACAGCTCAAGAAGAAGCGCGAAGCTTTGCCCACGCTGAACTACACACAGCGCGGGTTCCGGCTCAAGGACGGCCGCCTCCACCTGGCCGGCGGGATCGTGCTGACGGTGGTGTGGTCGCGTGATCTGCCCGCCGCACCGTCCTCGGTGCGCGTGTTCCGGGACGCGGTGGGGCACTGGTACGCCTCGTTCGTCGTCGCCACCGAGACACTGCCGCTGCCCGCGACCGGTGCCGTCCTTGGTGTGGACTGGGGCGTGAAGGAGACCGCCACCACCACATCCGACGCCTACGACCTCCCGCACCCGCAGCACGGGCGCAAGGCTCAGGCGAAGCTGAGCCGGTACGACCGGATGGTGGCGCGCCGCAAGCCGAAGAAGGGCCAGGCATCCTCGAAGGGTCACCATGAAGCGAAGAAGCGGCGGGCCAAGCTCTACGCGAAGATCGCCCGTCAGCGGAAGGACGCGGCCCGTAAGTGGGCCAAGCGCGTGGTGCGCGACCATGATGCGATCGCGGTCGAGGACTTCCGGCCGAAGTTCCTCGCGAAAACCACCATGGCTCGCAAAGCCTCCGATGCGGCGATCGGCGTCACCAAGACAGCCCTTGTCGAGATGGGTCGTAAGCACGGGCGCGATGTGCGCCTGGTGCATCCCGCGCACACCACCATGGACTGCGCATCGTGCGGAGCGAGAACCAAGCACGCACTTCCTCTTTCGGAGCGTACCTATACCTGCACCGCGTGCGGAGTCGTCTCCCCTCGAGACAAGAACTCCGCTCGCGTGGTGCTGGTCCGGGCTGGTCTCAACCCGGCTGGTGCTGAGGGCGTAAGACCTCTGGGAGCGGAGCTCCCGGAGGCGGCCTGAGCCAGGAATCCCCTCCCTTCGGGGAGGGGAGGATTCAATTCGCGTACTGCCCGGGGGTGTAGTGGCCGGGTGTCAGCCGGGTGCTGACGCCGATGCGGTTCCAGGCGTTGATGACGGTGATGGCGGCGATGACGCGGGCGAGCTCGGTCGGGTCGAAGTGGGCCGCGGCCTTCGCGTACACCTCGTCGGGGACGAAGCCGTCGGTGAGGACGGTGACGGCCTCCGTCAGCGCGAGCGCGGCCAGCTCGCGCTCGGTGTAGAAGTGCCGCGACTCCTCCCAGGCCGACAGCTGGACGATCCGCTCGACCGACTCGCCCTCCGCCAGCGCGTCCTTGGCGTGCATGTCGATGCAGAAAGCGCAGTGGTTGATCTGCGACGCCCGGATCTTGATCAGGTGGTAGAGGGTCGGGTCGACGTCCTTCGCGGCCGCCTGCTCCAGCCGGATCATCGCCCGGTAGAAGTCCGGGACCTGCTCGGCGAGGTTGAGGCGGGGGGCGTGCTCGTGGGCGTACTCGGTCTTCGCGGTGTCGTTCGTCGTGGTCGTCATGGTCATCACCGTACGGCCGGGATGGCGCAGGAGTATGGTCCATTTCCATGGCGAACGAGTGGGCCAGTTTCGGGGCCGACCTCCATCTGGAGCTGCGGGGCACGGGGCTGCGGACGGGGCTGATGGACGCCCTGCGGGAGGCGGTGCGCAGCGGGCGCCTGGCGGCGGGCGTACGGCTGCCGTCCTCCCGCTCGCTCGCGGCGGACCTCGGCGTGGCCCGCAACACGGTCGCCGACGCGTACGCCGAGCTGGTCGCCGAGGGGTGGCTGACCGCCCGGCAGGGCTCCGGGACGCGGGTCGCCCAGCGGGCCGTGCCGCGCCGGACGGCCGGGGCGGCACGGCCCCCGGTGACGGCGGCCCGGCCGACCGCCGCCCGGCCGACGTACGACCTGAAGCCCGGGACGCCCGACCTCGCGTCCTTCCCGCGCGCCGAATGGCTCAAGGCGTCCCGACGCGCGCTCACGGCCGCGCCCCACGAGGCCTTCGGCTACGGCGATCCGCGCGGCCGGATCGAACTGCGCACCGTGCTCGCCGAGTACCTCGCCCGGGCGAGGGGTGTCCACGCGCGGCCCGAACGGATCGTGATCTGCGCCGGGTTCGTGCACGGGCTGATGCTGATGGGCCAGGTGCTGCGGGCCCGCCGCGTGCGGGAGGTGGCGGTCGAGTCGTACGGGCTCGACGCGCACTGGGAGCTGCTGCGCCACGCGGGGCTGCGGCTGCCCGCCCTGCCGTACGACGAACTCGGCACCAGGACGGAAGGGTTGGCCGAGATGAAGGGCGTGGGCGCGGCGCTGCTGACGGCCGCCCACCAGTTCCCGCTCGGCGGCGCGCTCCACCCCGACCGGCGGGTGGCGGCGATCGACTGGGCGCGGGCCTCGGGCGGGTTCGTCCTGGAGGACGACTACGACGGGGAGTTCCGCTACGACCGCCAGCCGGTGGGCGCGCTCCAGGGCCTCGACCCCGAGCGGGTCGTCTACATGGGCACCTCCAGCAAGTCCCTGGCGCCCGGGCTGCGGCTGGCGTGGATGGTGCTGCCGGAGCGCCTGGTGGACGAGGTGGTCGCGGCGAAGGGGCGGGTGGACTGGGTGTCCAGCTCGCTGGAGCAGCTGACCTTCGCGGAGTTCCTGGCCTCGGGCGCGTACGACCGGCATGTGCGGGCCATGCGGCTGCGCTACCGGCGGCGGCGCGACGAACTGGTGGAGGCGGTGGCCGCGCACTCCCCGGAGACCCGGGTGAGCGGCATCGCCGCCGGCCTCCACGCCGTCCTGGAGCTCCCGCCGGGCCTGGAGCCCGCGGTCCTGCGCTCGGCCGCCTGGCAGGGCCTGGCCCTCTTCGGCCTCAACCGCTTCCGCCACCCGGACGTCCCGACGACCCAGGACGGTCTGGTCGTCGGCTACGGCACCCCACCGGACAGCGGCTGGACAGGCGCGCTGGCAGCTTTGTGCCGCGTCCTGCCCTGACTCCCCGACGGTCCCGCGAAAGAACGCGACGCCGAGTCCCCGACGACCATCCGGTGGTCGGGGCCGGGGGCGACCGTCCGGTGGTCCGGGCCGAGGCGCGACCATCCGGTGGTTCCGGGCGGGTCACGAACACCCCGTGGTCCGGGCCGCCACGGCCATCCGGTGGTTCGGGCCGTCACGGCCATCCGGTGGTTCGGGCCGGGCACGATCAGCCCCGTGGTCCGGGCCGGGTGCGACGTCCGGGCCGGGCCTTGTCGCGTGGGCGCGGTCTTTCGGTGGCGGCGGGTCGCCCTGCCGCGGTGGAGGGGCGGGCCGGGGTCAGGGCTCGGCCGGTGATCCCGACGGTTCCGGCTCGGGCAGCGGCGCCGGGGGTTCGCCGAAGCGGGCCAGGACCAGCGCGCCGGTCAGGGCGACCGTGAAGCCCAGGATCGCCAGCCAGCCCAGGCCCTCGCGCGTCTGGTCGCCCAGCCAGATCACGCCCACCAGCGCCGGGCCGATCGTTTCGCCCAGGACCGCGCCTGCCGTCGCCGTCGTCACCGAACCCCGCTGGAGCGCCGAGGTCAGCAGCACGTACGCCGTCCCGCCGCCCAGCATCAGCGCGTACACCGCGGGGTTCGCGAGGTCCCAGCTGTCGATCAGCCGGACCGCCACCTCCACCACACCGAAGCCGAAGCCCGCGAGGAGACCGAGTGCCAGCGCCCGCGGCCGGCCGGGCAGCCGTCCGGCTGCCGCGCCGAGTCCCAGCACCCCGAACGCCGCCGCGAGCATCGCCCACCGCAGCGCCTCCGACGAGCTCTGCTCGCCCTCGGGGCCCGAGGCGAGGGCGAGCATCGCGAGCCCCGCGCACACCACGCCCACCGCCGTCCACTCCATCCGGTGCAGCCGGACCTTGAGCAGCCACGACGCCGCCACCGCCGTGACCGCCAGACTCGCGGCGAGCGCGGCTCCCACCATGTAGATCGGCAGCGTCAGCAGGGCGACGATCTGAAGCCCGAACCCGATCCCGTCCAGGGAGAGTCCGACCAGATACCGCCACTGCCGCATCGCCCGCAACTGCAGGGCCACGTCGACACCGGCCCCCGTCCCGGGCGTCGCCTCGCGCGCGCCGAGCGCCTGCAGAACCGACGCCATGCCGAAGCAGAGCGACGATCCGAGCGCACAAATCATCCCGAAGAGCACAAAGGGACTCTAGTGCGAGGGCGTTCGGACAGCGGCCTAAACTGTGCGGTCGCTGACCACGCGATCGGAAGGACTGACATGCGCAGGCTGAGGTCGAGCACGGTCGTGCTCGGCGGTATGGGGGTGCTCGCGGCGACGATCACCTCCTGCGGCTCCGAGCCGGACCGGCGGTGCGTCGACCCGCTGACCCGCGAGAAACTGCCGAGCTACGAGTGCGAGAGCAGCAGCGGCAGCTCGACGCGCGGTTCGTACTACTACGGCGGCAGCGTGAGCGACAACAAGGTCGGCGGCGGCAGCTTCGACAAGACGGCCGTCGACACCGGCGGCTTCGGCTGCTCCGGTTCCGGCGGCGGCTGAGCGGGACGGACCGTACGACATGCGGCGGCACACGATCGAACCCCGGCCGGGGTGGCAGCAGACGGTGGAGGAGCAGGGGCTCGTCTACCCCCTGACCCGCTACCCCGACGACTCCCTGCGCCCGTACTGGGACGAGAGCGCGTACTACTCCTTCACCCTGCCCGAGGTCGAGGCCCTGGAGGAGGTCGTCGAGGAGCTGCATGCCATGTGTCTGGCTGCGGCGGCGCACATCGTCGAGCAGGATCGTTTCGCCGATCTTGGTCTCACCGACCCCCGGCTCGTCGCCCTCGTCGCCGAGTCCTGGCGCCGCCGGGCCGAACTGCCGTCGCTCTACGGAAGGTTCGACCTCCGCTACGACGGTACGGGCCCGGCCAAGATGCTGGAGTACAACGCCGACACCCCGACCTCCCTGGTCGAGGCCGCGAGCCCGCAGTGGTTCTGGATGGAGGAGCGCTTCCCCGGCGCCGACCAGTGGAACTCCCTCCACGAGCGGCTCGTGGACGCCTGGAAGCGCCAGGCGAAGCTGCTGCCGCCCGGTCCCCTGCACTTCGTCCACTCCGACGGGGACGAGCTCGGCGAGGACCTGATGACGGTCGCGTATCTGCGCGAGACGGCCCAGCAGGCCGGGCTCGACACGGAGGCGCTGTCGGTCGAACAGATCGGCTGGGACCGGCTGTCGGGACGGTTCGTGGACGACCGGCTCCGGTTCATCCGCAGCTGCTTCAAGCTCTACCCGTGGGAGTGGCTGACCACCGACCGCTTCGGCCCGTACGTCCTGGACACCCTCGACAACGGCGGCGGTACGGGCACGACCTGCTGGATCGAACCCGCCTGGAAGATGCTGCTCTCCAACAAGGCGCTGCTCGCGATCCTCTGGGAGCTCTACCCGGGCCACCCCAACCTGCTGCCCGCCTACCTCGACGGCCCCCGCGAACTGGCCGCGACCGGCGGTTACGTCGCCAAGCCGCTGCTCGGCCGCGAGGGCGCGGGCGTCACCGTCCACGAGCCGGGCTCCCCGGCCGTGGTGCGCGAGGAGCCCTGCTGCTACCAGGGGTTGGCCCCACTGCCCGACTTCGACGGGAACCGCGTGGTGCTCGGCGCGTGGGTCGTCGAGGACGAGGCCGCGGGGCTCGGGATCCGCGAGTCCGCGGGCCTGATCACGGACGAGTACGCCCGCTTCCTGCCGCACGTCATCCTCTGACCGCAGCCCCGGCCCCGCCCCCGCAAAACCGCGACCCCGACCCCGCAACCGCGGAACGGACGCCCGCCCGGCAGGGGCGGGCGTCGTGTCACTCCGAGAGCACCGCCCGCAGCTGCTCCAGACCCCAGTCCAGATCCTCCTTGCTGATGACCAGCGGCGGCGCGATCCGGATCGTCGAACCGTGCGTGTCCTTCACCAGGACGCCCCGCTCCATCAACTTCTCCGAGATCTCCCGGCCCGTGCCCCGGGACGGCGCGATGTCCACGCCGGCCCACAGCCCACGCCCGCGCACCGCCTCGACGGCGCCCCCGCCCACGAGCAGCCCCAGCTCGGCATGGAGATGCTCGCCCAGCTCGGCCGCCCGCTGCTGGTACTCCCCGCTCCGCAGCATCGCGATCACCTCCAGGGCCACGGCGCACGCCAGGGGATTCCCGCCGAACGTCGACCCGTGCTCGCCCGGCCGGAACACCCCGAGCACATCACGGTCCGCGACCACCGCCGAGACCGGGACGACACCGCCGCCCAGCGCCTTGCCCAGGACGTACACGTCCGGCACCACGCCCTCGTGCTCGCAGGCGAACGTCCGCCCCGTCCGGCCGAGGCCCGACTGGATCTCGTCCGCGATGAACAGCACGTTCCGCTCACGGGTCAACTCCCGCACCCCGCGCAGATACCCGGCGGGCGGCACCAGGACCCCCGCCTCGCCCTGGATGGGTTCCAGGAGCACCGCCACGGTGTGCGCCGTGACCGCGCGCTCCATCGCCGTCAGATCGCCGTACGGGACGATCTCGAAGCCCGGCGTGTACGGGCCGTAGTGGTCACGGGCCTCGTGGTCCGTGGAGAAGCTGACGATCGTCGTCGTCCGGCCGTGGAAGTTGTTCGCCGCGACCACGATCTTCGCGTGCCCGTCCGGCACGCCCTTGACCTCGTACCCCCACTTCCGCGCGGTCTTCACCGCCGTCTCGATGGCCTCCGCGCCGGTGTTCATCGGCAGGACCATCTCCTTGCCGCACAGCTCGGCGAGGAGCGTACAGAACTCCGCGAACCGGTCGTGGTGGAACGCTCTCGACGTGAGCGTCACCCGCTCCAGCTGCGCCCGCGCGGCGTCGATCAGCCGCCGGTTGCCGTGCCCGAAGTTGAGCGCCGAGTACCCGGCGAGCATGTCGAGGTAGCGGCGGCCCTCGACATCGGTCATCCATGCCCCGTCCGCCGAGGCGACGACGATGGGCAGGGGGTGGTAGTTGTGAGCGCTGTGCGCCTCCGCGGAAGCGATCGCGTCTTGCGTCCTCGACACGGGATCTCCGTTCGTCCTGCGGCCTGGGGCGGGTGTGGCCCCTTTTTCTATCGTCGCTCGGATGCCGGACGAAGAAACCTGGGTGACGGCGCGCCCGCTAGGCTGGAAACACGCACGGCGACTGGCGTACGGGGAAGCGACCCCGGGGGAGCCGTGCGCGGCAGACCACACGAGATGCCGCCCGCCTGGGCATCTTCGGGAAACCGAACCTCCCGTGTGGTGCCGCCCAGTCGAATCTGAGCCGTACCCCGGGATCCGCCGAACGCCCGGAGGAACGCCATGAACGACACCACTCCGCACCCCGCCCTCGCCGCCACCGACCCCGAACTCGCCGCGCTCGTCGGCGCCGAGGAGCAGCTGCAGGCCGACACCCTGCGGCTGATCCCCAGCGAGAACTACGTGTCCCGGGCCGTCCTCGAAGCCTCCGGCACCGTCCTGCAGAACAAGTACAGCGAGGGCTACCCCGGCCGCCGGTACTACGAGGGCCAGCAGAACATCGACCAGGTCGAGACCCTCGCCATCGAGCGCGCCAAGGCCCTCTTCGGCGTCGACCACGCCAATGTGCAGCCCTACTCCGGCTCCCCGGCCAACCTCGCCGTCTACCTCGCCTTCGCCGAGCCCGGCGACACCGTGATGGGCATGGCCCTGCCCATGGGCGGCCACCTCACCCACGGCTGGGGCGTCTCCGCGACCGGCAAGTGGTTCCGGGGCGTGCAGTACGGCGTACGCCAGGACACCGGGCTCATCGACTTCGACCAGGTCCGCGAGCTCGCCCTCAAGGAGCGGCCCAAGGTGATCTTCTGCGGAGGCACGGCGCTGCCCCGCACGATCGACTTCGCCGCCTTCGGCGAGATCGCCCGCGAGGCGGGGGCCGTGCTCGTCGCCGACGTCGCCCACATCGCCGGCCTGATCGTGGGCGGCGCCCACCCCTCTCCTGCCCCGTACGCCGACGTCATCTCGACCACCACCCACAAGACCCTGCGCGGCCCGCGCGGTGCCATGCTGATGTCCCGCGAGGAGCACGCCAAGGCCCTCGACAAGGCCGTCTTCCCCGGCCTCCAGGGCGGCCCGCACAACCAGACCACCGCCGCCATCGCCGTCGCCCTGCGCGAGGCGGCCCAGCCCTCCTTCCGTGACTACGCCCACGCGGTCGTCGCCAACGCCAAGGCCCTCGCCGAGGCCCTGCTCGCCCGCGGCTTCGACCTCGTCTCCGGTGGCACCGACAACCATCTGATCCTGATGGACCTCACCCCCAAGGAGGTCCCGGGCAAGATCGCCGCCAAGGCCCTCGACCGGGCCGGGATCGTCGTCAACTACAACACCGTCCCCTACGACCCCCGGAAGCCCTTCGACCCCTCGGGCGTCCGCATCGGCACCCCCTCCCTCACCTCCCGCGGTCTCGGTACGGAGCACATGGCGCAGGTCGCCGCATGGATCGACCGGGGCGTCGCGGCGGCGGGCTCGGGCGACGAGGCCGCGCTCCTGACGATCCGCGCGGAGGTCGCGGAGCTGATGGCCGCCTTCCCGGCCCCGGGCCTCCGGGCCTGATCCGACGCGGCCGATGCGGCCCGGCCGCTCCGACGCGGGTGCGATGCGGCCGGTGCAGCCCGGCGGGTGTGGCTCGGCTGATCCGACCTGGCTGATCCGACCCGGCCGGTCCGACCCGGTTGATCCGACCCGGCCCGGCCGGTGCGACCCGGCCGGCCCGGCGCGGCCCGGTGCGGCCCGGCCCGGCCCGGTCGGGCCGATGTGGCCGGACCAGACCGGCCGGTGCCGCTCGGGTGGTCCCCCGCGGCCCGGGCCACGCGGCCCGGGCGGGTGTCGGTCACAGCCCGGATCCGCCGCGTCCCGCCGTCGGTGCGTCCGCTCAGCCCGCCGACTCGGCTATGCGGCGGGCCCTCTCCAGGGAGGGCTCGCCCTCAAGGCGCAGGGTCAGGGCTCCCGCGTTCCTCGTCCAGAGGAGCGTGGGGCCCGCCGTGCGTATCGAGTGGGTCCACTCCTTCCCGCTCGCGTCCGTCATCGGGAACCGCAGCAGATGGGGCTCCGCGAACCAGTAGCCCTGCGCGCCGTCCGGCAGATCGACCCACTCCGGGTGCGTCTGCACCTGCTTGCCGAAGGCCATGGGGAGCCTCGCCGGGAACTCGTCGAGCCGGAGGGTCCGGCCGCCGTCCCCACGCCAGCACAGGCTGATCACCGCCCGCCCCGACTCCGCCGAGCCGGTCACCGAGACCGCGTCGGGCGCACCGAGCGCGCTCGGCATCAGCGGCGTGAAGCCGGCCCTGCGCCCGGCGTCCTCCAGCGACACCGGGTCGGTGCACCCCGGCACCGCCGAGCCCGGGCCGGGGTGCGCCCCGGGGTCGTACCGCACCTCCACCCCTCCGAAGCCGAACCAGTCCGCCACCGTCGCCCGGACCGGCGGCGTGAGCACGAGCACCACCAGGACCCCGGAGAGGGCCGCGAGGAGGGCCTTCCACCGCCGGCGCAGCCACTCGAACCGCAGCCACGCGAACCGGCGCCGGGAGGCCGGTGGCGCCGGCACCTGCTCCGCCAGGAGCTGAGCGAGCACCCGCTCGGCCATGGTCTCCCCGTCCACCTCCGGCACCCTCAGCTGCCGTCCGAGGTCACGCAGCTCATCCGGGAGCCCGTCCTCCGTCATGCTCCTCACCTCCCTCCAATGCCAGTCCGAGCTTCTTCAGCGCCCTGCTCAGCCGGGACTTCACCGTCCCCCGCGGCCAGCCGAGCGCCTCGGCCGTCTCCGTCTCGTCCAGCTCCAGCAGATACCGGTGGATCACCACCTGCCGGTGGTCCTCACCGAGCCCGTCCAGCGCCGCGAGCAGCTGCCGCCGCCGCTCGCCCTCCTCCACGGCCACCGCCGGATCAGCCCCGTCCGGTATCAGCGGCTCGCCCGCGAGCAGCTCCGCCTCCCGCCCCGCGACGGCCCGCTGCCGACCCGCCGAGCGCACTGTGTTCCTCGTCTCATTGACCACGATCCGCAGCAGCCACGGCCGGAACGCGGCCCCGTCCTTGAACTGCCCCAGTGACCGGTACGCCTTGAAGAAGGCCTGCTGCACCACGTCCTCGGCCTCCGCGCCCGCCCCGTACGCCACCGCCGCCCGCAGCGCGACCGCCGTGTGCGCGCGGACCAGCGCCGCGTACGCCTCCGCCTCCCCGGCGCGTACCCGTGCGATCACCGCGGCCTCGGCTTCGTCTACGACGACCCGGCCCCCCTCCAGCGTCCTCACACCTTTGATACACCGGCGGAACGGGATCGGTTCCCAGTCCGGGATCGCCTTCCGCACCTGAGAGAATGTGGAGCATGGCCTCTGACGTTCCCCGTGTGCTCTCCGGAATCCAGCCCACCGCAGGCTCGTTCCACCTCGGCAACTACCTCGGCGCGGTCCGCCAGTGGGTCGCCCTGCAGGAGACTCACGACGCCTTCTACATGGTCGTCGACCTGCACGCGATCACGGTTCCGCAGGACCCCGCGGAGCTGCGCTCCAACACCCGGCTCGCCGCCGCCCAGCTGCTCGCCGCCGGGCTGGACCCCGAGCGCTGCACGCTGTTCGTCCAGAGCCACGTCCCCGAGCACGCTCAGCTCGGCTGGGTCATGAACTGCCTGACCGGTTTCGGCGAGGCCTCCCGCATGACCCAGTTCAAGGACAAGTCCGCGAAGCAGGGCGCCGACCGGGCCACCGTCGGTCTCTTCACGTACCCGATCCTCCAGGTCGCCGACATCCTCCTGTACCAGGCCAACCAGGTCCCGGTCGGCGAGGACCAGCGCCAGCACATCGAGCTGACCCGCGACCTCGCGGAGCGGTTCAACGGCCGGTTCGGCCGGACGTTCACGATCCCGGCGCCGTACATCCTCAAGGAGACGGCCAAGATCTACGACCTGCAGGACCCGACGATCAAGATGAGCAAGTCGGCCTCCACGCCCAAGGGTCTGATCAACCTGCTCGACGAGCCGAAGGTCACGGCGAAGAAGGTCAAGAGCGCGGTCACCGACACCGACACGGTCATCCGCTTCGACCCCGAGAACAAGGCGGGCGTCTCCAACCTGCTGACCATCATGTCCACGCTGACCGGGACCGGCATCGCCGACCTGGAGAAGAGCTACGAGGGCAAGATGTACGGCGCGCTGAAGACCGACCTGGCCGAGGTCATGGTGGACTTCGTCACGCCGTTCCGGACCCGTACGCAGGAATATCTGGACGACCCGGAGACGCTGGACTCCCTCCTGGCCAAGGGAGCGGAGAAGGCGCGCGCCGTCGCCGCGGAGACGCTGGCGCAGACGTACGAGAAGGTGGGCTTCCTGCCCGCCAAGCACTGAGTCCAAGGACCCTGGCCTCAAGGGTGGTGCAGGCCGCACACTGGCGGCTGCACCACCCATCGACCCGAGAAGACCGACGACGGAGGAGAACGACGTGGGGACCGTAACGCTCGGCGTTTCGATCGCGGTCCCGGAGCCCTACGGCAGCCTGCTCCAGGAGCGGCGCGCGGGCTTCGGGGATCCCGCCGCGCACGGCATCCCCACCCACGTCACCCTCGTCCCACCGACGGAGGTCGACGCGGAGCGGCTGCCCGCGATCCGGGCGCACCTCGCCGAGGTCGCGGCCGGCGTCCGCCCCTTCCCGGTCCGGCTGAGCGGCACCGGAACGTTCCGCCCGCTGTCCCCGGTCGTGTACGTCATGCTCGCCGAGGGCGTCTCCGCCTGCGCCTGGCTCCAGGAGCGGGTCCGGGACGAGTCCGGGCCGCTCGTGCGCGAGCTGCAGTTCCCGTACCACCCGCACGTCACCGTGGCGCACGGCATCTCCGAGGAGGCGATGGACCGGGCGTACGAGGAGCTGGCCGACTTCGAGGCGGCCTGGACCTGCTCGTCCTTCGCGCTGTACGAGCAGGGGTCGGACGGGGTGTGGCGGAAGCTGCACACGTACGAGTTCGGCGGCTGCGGCACCGTCCCCGCGGTCCCGGCCCAGGGCACCCCGGTCGACACCCCGACCCCGGCCGCGGGCTGACCCCGGCCCCGGCCACCGGCTGACCCCGGCCCCGGGCTGGCCGCGCCCCGACCCCGGCCGCGCGCCGACCCCGGACACGCCGCCCCGCCGACAGCCCGGCCCCCGGCCGGGTCCCGCCGGGCTTCCCCGCCCGGCTTCCCGCGTCACACCGGCAGACGCCGGAACAGCGGCCTCGGTACGTGTCGGAGCGCCGACATCACCATCCGCAGCGCGCCCGGCACCCACACGGTCTCCGAGCGTCGCCGCAGCCCCAGCTCGATCGCCGTCGCGACCGCCTCCGGCGTGGTCGCCAGCGGGGTCTTCTCGGCGCCGGCGGTCGTCCGTGACCGCACGAGACCGGGCCGCACGACCATCACATGCACGCCCGTCCCCTGCATCGCGTCCCCGAGACCCTGCGCGAACGCGTCGAGACCGGCCTTGGACGAGCCGTAGATGAAGTCGGCGCGGCGGGCGCGCTCGCCGGCCACGGAGGAGAGCACCACCAGCGAGCCGTGCCCCTGCGCCTGCAGCGCCGCCGCGCAGACGAGCCCGGCGGAGACCGCGCCCGTGTAGTTGGTCTGGGCGACCCGGACGGCGGCGAGCGGGTCGGCCTCGTCGTGGGCCTGGTCGCCGAGGATCCCGAAGGCGAGCAGCACCAGGTCGATGTCGCCCTCCGTGAAGATCTTGCCGAGCCGTTCCGCGTGTGACTCGGGGTCGAGGGCGTCGAACGGGACGGTGTGCACCTCCGCCCCCAGCACCCGCAGCGAGTCGGCGGCGGCGGTCAGGGCGGGGGAGGGGCGTCCGGCGAGCCAGACCGTACGGGTACGGCGGGCGATCAGCCGGCGGGCGGTGGCGAGCCCGATCTCGGAGGTGCCGCCGAGGAGAAGCAGGGACTGCGGGGTGCCGAAGGCGTCCTTCATGACGATCAAACTCCTCGGAGAGCAATCGGAGAGCGAGACGACGGATGTCGCTCTCGGCGGCCATGGAGGCGACCGTATCGCCCTACATGTGATCGATGCCTGCTTTGGCCGTATTTCGTCGAAATGGGTGATCAGCCGAATGTCGGAAGAGATGGCCCGGGGTGTCCGACACGGTGTCAGGAGCAGCTGTGGGCATGGTTCTTGCGGTGTGTCTGCGATTCTGAGGCCCGGACGATCGCATTCCGGTCAAACGGTGGATCAAGGGGTACGCGTACGACATGGACTGGTTGACCAAGCTCCCCGTCATCGGCCCCTGGGTCGCCCGGCTCATGCGGACCCACGCCTGGCGTTCGTACGAGACTCTCGATGCCGCCCACTGGACCCGGCTCGCCGCCGCCATCACCTTCATCAGCTTCGTCGCGATCTTCCCGCTGATCGCCGTCGCCGCGGCGATCGGCGCCGCGCTGCTCAGCCAGGAGCAGCTGGACAAGATCGAGGACAAGGTCTCCGAGCAGGTCCCCGGCATCTCCGACCAGCTCAACATCGGCGGGCTCGTGGACAACGCGGGCACGATCGGCCTCGTCGCCGGCGTGCTGCTGCTCTTCACCGGCATCAGCTGGGTCGGCTCCATGCGGGACTGTCTGCGCGCGGTGTGGGGGATCGACGACGAGGACGAGGGCAACCCCTTCGTACGCAAGGGCAAGGACGCGCTCGTGCTGTTCGGGCTCGGCGGGGTGGCGCTCTGCTCGCTCGCCGCGTCCTGGCTCGGTTCGACGGCCGTCGGCTGGAGCGCCGACCGGATCGGGATCTCCGACCGCGGGGCCGGCGGCATCCTCCTCCAGGCCGCCGCGGTCGCGATCGCCGCCCTCGCCGACTTCCTCATCCTGCTGTACGTGCTGACGCTGCTCCCCGGAGTCCAGCCGCCCCGCCGCCGCCTGGTGGTGGCGGCGGTGATCGGAGCGATCGGCTTCGAGCTGCTGAAGCTGCTGATCGGGGGCTACATGCGGGGAGTCGCGGGGAAGTCGATGTACGGCGCGTTCGGTGTCCCCGTAGCTCTGCTGCTGTGGATCAACTTCACCGCGAAGCTGCTGCTGTTCTGCGCGGCCTGGACCGCGACCGGGGCTAGCGAGACGGCTCGTCGTCGACGTCCTCGCGGGACTTAGGACGACGACCGACCAGCTCCGGCAGCGGCCAGCGACGGTTGACGAGGAAGACCGCCCCGGCGAGCACCACCAGGACCCCACCGGCCACACCGAGCGCGGTCCCGACACCGCCGGACCTCCCCGCGGCGGCCGAGCTCTCGGCGGCACCCGTGCCCGGAGCGTTCTTGCCCGGGGCGGGCGTGGAGCCGTCGTTCTCGGTTCCCGGGTTCGTACGGGCGGACTTCGGCGGCACCAGCCGGCCGACGGGCGTCACCTTCCCGGACGCCGCGAAGCCCCAGTCGAGGAGCCGGGCGGTCTCCTTGTAGACCGCGTGCTGCTCCTTCGACGACGGGTTCATCACCGTCACGAGCAGCACTTTGCCGTTGCGCTCCGCAACGCCGGTGAAGGTGGAGCCGGCATGCGTGGTGTTGCCGTTCTTCACGCCCGCCATGCCCTGGTACGGCGCCACGCCGAGCGCGCCGGTCAGCAGCCGGTTGGTGTTCTGGATCTCGAAGGTCTCGCGCTTCTTGCCGGGCTTCTGCTCGCCGGGGAACTGCGCGCGGGCCGTGGCCGCGTACTCCCGGAAGTCCGCGTTCTGCATCCCGCTGCGGGCGATGAGAGTGAGGTCGTACGCGGAGGAGACCTGGCCCGGGGCGTCGTAGCCGTCCGGCGACTCGACGTGGGTGTCGACGGCCTGGAGCTCGTCCGCGCGGGCGTTCATGTCCTCCACGGTCTTCTTGATGCCGCCGTTCATCTCGGCGAGCACCCGCACGGCATCGTTGCCGGAGCGAAGGAAGACACCGAGCCAGAGGTCGTGCACGGAGTAGGTCTGCTTCTCCTTGACGCCGACGAGGCTGGAGCCCGAGCCGATCCCGGCGAGCTCCTTGGGGTCGACGGTGTGGTTCGTGGTCTTGGGGAACCTCGGCAGGACGGTGTCCGCGAAGAGCATCTTGAGCGTGGAGGCCGGGGCGAGCGGCCAGTGGGAGTTGTGCGCGGCGAGCACGTCGCCGGTCTCCGCGTCCGCGACGATCCAGGACCGTCCGGTCAGCTCCTTGGGAAGGACCGGGGCGCCCGCGCCGAGCTTCACCTGCGTCCCCGGCAGGCCGAGCAGCTCGCCGCCGACGGAGGCCATGGCGGCGGGCGGCTTGGGCTGCTGGTCCTCCTTGTTGTCCGCATGCGCCGGTGAAACGACGACAAGGGGAAGCAGTGCGGCAGCAGTGACCGCCCAAGCGGTCTTCTTCGAGGCAGACACGATCGAAAACGTACAGGTACGCGTCAGGGAACCGAACCCCGCGGGGCGGTTCGTCCCCGGGCGTCCACCCGGACGCCCCGGCCGTGGGGACCGTGCGACGGGCGGTGATACTGGGGCTATGAAGCTCAGCCGTCCCGTCTCCTGGTTCCTGCTCGCCTTCGGGGTGTGGAGCTGGTTCATCTGGATCACTTTCGTCAAGAACCTGTGGAACGACGGGAGCGGTCTCGCCTTCGACGACGCGGGCGACCCGACGGCCTACTTCTGGGTTCATCTGCTGCTCGCCATCACGTCCTTTGTCCTGGGGACGGTGGTCGGCGTGATCGGGTTGCGTGGCGTGCGCGCATTGCGGCGCGAACGCGGATAGGGGTTGGGGCGCGTGCTCGTCTTCCTGCTGGTTCTGGTCGTGGTCCTCGCCCTGCTGGGCGGGGTCCACTGGTACGTGTGGAAGAGACTCGTCCGCGATGTGACGGTCGCGGGGGGCACGGCGCGGCGTCTGGGTACGGCGGCCGCGTTCGTCCTGCCGGTACTGGCGCTCGCCGCCCTCACCGCGGGCCGGGCAGGAGCACCGTTCCGGCTCCAGCAGGTGGTGTCCTGGCCGGGCTTCCTCTGGCTGGCCCTGCTGCTCTACGTGACCCTCGCCCTCGTGGTCGGCGAGGCGGTCCGCCCGCTTCTGCGACGGTGGCTCGAGCGCCGCGACGCCGGGGCGACCGCGTCCGGCGACGGCCGGGACGGGACGGCGACCGCGACGGAGCCCTCGGGCTCCGGGCACAACGGATCGCGCGCCGGGGCGCCGGCGTCCGGCCCGGTCGCGGCGGCCGGCGGGGGCGCCTCCGCGCCGGCCGGCGGGCTGCTGACCGAGGTCGACGCCGAGCCGTCACCCGCCGGACCGGGGGACGGGGCCGAGACGCCCCACGGCACCGATGAGGCCGGTCCCGCCGGCGCGACCGGTCCGGCCGGCGCCACCGCCGTGTCGCGGCGGCTGTTCGTGTCGCGGGTCGTCGGCGGGGCGGCTGCCGCCGCCGCCGTGGGCACCGTCGGATACGGGACGTACGGGGTACTGCGCGGGCCCCGCGTCAAGCGGGTCACCGTGCCGCTCGCCAAGGTGCCGCGCGCCGTCCACGGCTACCGGATCGCCGTCGTCTCCGACATCCACCTCGGGCCGATCCTGGGTCGCGCTCACAGCCGGCGCATCGTCGACACCATCAACGCCACCCAGCCCGACCTGATCGCCATCGTCGGCGACCTCGTCGACGGGACCGTCGAGAACCTCGGGCCCGCCGCCGAGCCCCTCGCACAGCTCCGGGCCCGGCACGGCTCGTTCTTCGTGACCGGCAACCACGAGTACTTCTCCGGCGCCGACGCCTGGGTCGACCACGTCCGCGAACTCGGCCTGCGCCCCCTGCGCAACGAGCGCGTGGAGATCGCCGCGGGCTTCGACCTCGCCGGGGTCGACGACATCGCCGGTGAGAGCGAGGGCCAGGGCCCGGACTTCGCCGCCGCGCTCGGTGACCGCGACCGAGCGAAGGCCGCCGTCCTGCTCGCGCACCAGCCGATCGTCATCCACGACGCCGTCCGTCACGGCGTCGACCTCCAGCTCTCCGGCCACACCCACGGCGGCCAGCTCTGGCCCGGAAACTACCTCGCCGATCTCGCCAATCCGACGGTCGCCGGTCTGGAGCGGTACGGCGACACCCAGCTCTACGTCTCCCGCGGAGCCGGCGCCTGGGGACCTCCCGTACGGGTCGGCGCGCCCTCCGACATCACCCTCGTGGAGCTGGCTTCCAAGCAGGCCTGACAGCCGGCGTGGCGGCGGGCGCGGCGGTGAGCGTGCCCGCAGCTGCGCGGTGCCGTCGTCGTGGGCGTAAGTCCCTCTATCCCGGACATATGCGTGCAGTGTGAAGGTTTACTCTTCCACTTGTGAAATACGTGTGATTGGGTGGCGCCATCGCGGCATGGCTGGGCGCCGCCGCGCCAGGGGTGGGCACGAAAAAAGGAAGCACGGCGATGCGGTCGACGGTCCGTATGCGGATCCTGATCACTTGTGGAGTTCTGGTGGTCGCCGGGGTGGGGGGCTGGCAGCTTCTTCCCTCCGACGACGTCCGGAAGGACCCCATCACTGTCGGCACCACCGACGAGGTGACCTCGCTCGACCCGGCGGGCGCGTACGACGCCGGTTCCTGGGCGATGTACAGCAATGTCTTCCAGTCACTGCTGACCTTCAAGCCGGGCTTCACCACACCCGTCCCGGATGCCGCCGAGAACTGCAAGTTCGTCGGGTCCAGGCTCACCACGTACCAGTGCAAGCTCCGTGACGACCTCACCTTCGCCGGCGGCCGCAAGGTCACGGCGGAGGACGTCAAGTTCTCCTTCGACCGGATGCTGGGGATCAACGCGGACGTCGGTCCCGCCCCGCTCTTCCCGACCCTGAAGAAGGTCGTGGCCGACGGACAGACGGTCACCTTCAATCTGAGCGGCCGGGACGCCACCTTCCCGCTGAAGCTGGCGACGGGTGCGGGCTCGATCGTCGACCGCACCCAGTACCCGGCGAAGAAGCTGCGCGAGGGCACCACGGTCGAGGGCTCGGGGCCGTACGTCCTCAAGGAGTACAAGCCCGGCGAGAGTGCCCGTCTGGAGCCGAACCCGAACTACCGGGGTGCGCTCTCCAAGACCGGCGGCGCCGTCGTGGTCCGGTACTTCACCGAGTCCGAGGAGCTCGCCTCCGCGTGGAAGACCGAGCAGGTCGACGTCACGCACCGGCAGATGCCGCCGGAGTTCCTCTCCAAGCTGGGCGTCGAGAAGGACTCGACCCGGATCACCGAGGCGCAGACCGCCGAGATCCGCAATCTCTACTTCAATGTGAAGTCCCCGTCGCCGATGGCGAAGAAGGCGGTCCGGCAGGCCGTCGCCGCCGTCATCGACCGCCCGGCGATCGTCACCGGCGCCTACCACGGCACGGTCGAGCCGCTGTACTCGCTCATCCCGCAGGGTTTCAACGGCCACAGCACCGCCTTCTACGACAGGTATCCCGATCCGTCCAAGAAGAAGGCCGCGAGCCTGCTGGAGGACGCCGGCATCGAGACCCCGGTCTCCTTCACCCTCGGCTACCGCAAGGACGCCACCTACGGCGCAGAGGCGGCCGAGCTGAAGCGGCAGCTGGAGGCCACCGGTCTGTTCAAGGTGAAGCTCGCCGAGGCGGAGTGGAAGGACTTCCAGAAGGCGTACGTGAAGGGCGACTACGACGCCTATCCCGTCGGCTGGCTCCCCGACTTCCCGGACTCCGACAGCTTCACCGCCCCGCTCGTGGGGACGGACAACGCGATGCACAACGGCTTCGCGAGCAGCAAGATCGACCAGCTGATCTCCGCCACGCAGCAGTACAGCGACCGGGGCGCGGCCGTCAACGACTTCGAGGCCATCCAGGCGGAGGTGGCGGCGGACGTGCCGCTGGTGCCCCTGTGGCAGAAGAAGGACTACGTCCTGGCGACGGAGGACGTCGCCGGTTCGCAGTACCTGACCGACGGCACCGGCATCTGGCGGCTGTGGGAACTCAGCTGGATCTGATCGCCCGCTCGCATCCCACGGGCCCCGAGTCGACCTGTGACTCGGGGCCCGTGGCGTGCGCGGAGCGTCAGTCCTTCTCCTTGGGCGTCTTCGCCTTCGGGGCCGCCCGCTTGGGCTTGCCCGAGGCCGCCATGCCCGCCGCGGTCGGCATGAAGTCGGCGAGCAGGTCGTGCGTCTCGCGGACCAGGGGGCGCAGCAGCCGGAAGCGGGAGAGCGAGATCGCCCGGGCGGTCACCGGTGCGAGCCGCTCGACCAGACGGCGGCTGTTGGCGCAGCCCTCGGAGCGGTCGTACACCCAGAACAGCACCAGGCCCATCTGCTGGAGCCAGAGCAACTGCGGGAGCGGTTCGGCCAGTTCGGGGTCGACCTTCACCGAGGCGCCGGAGATGACCCTCCGGTGCACCTCGATGGCCGCCTCGCGCGGGCCCTCCGACTCGGGGGAGAAGGGGCTCAGCGGGCTGTCCGGATCGGCGGCGTTCTTGAAGAACTGGGCCGCGAACTCGTGGTACGGCTCGGCGATGTCGAGCCAGCCGAGGAGGACCCCGCGGATGCGGGCCGTGAGGTCCTTCTCGTCGCCGTCGAGGATTCCCTCGACGGCGGCCTGGTGCTCCTCGGCGATCCGGTCGTAGAAGCCCTGGACGAGGTGTTCCTTGGAGGCGAAGTAGTAGTACGCGTTGCCGACGGAGACCCCGGCCTCCTGGGCGATGGCCCGCATCGTCGTCTTGTCGTAACCGCGCTCCTTGAACAGCCGGAGCGCGGTCTCGAGGATGAGCGTGCGGGTCTGTTCGCTCTTCGCGGCCTTGGCCGGGGCCTTGCCTCCGGCGGCGGGCTCGGCGGGCTGCACTTCCTTCGCGTCCTTCACAGTGCCCGAGCCTAGCCGGGCGGACCGGGGGCTTCGCAGCGCCCGTCCTCGCAGGACGGTCCCTTGATCGCCTCGCGCCACTTGGCGGCGGCGAGGACGGTGGCCCGGGCGAAGGGCCGTCCGGCCGGGGTGGCCAGCCAGTGGGCCTTGGGCCGGTGGTCGGCCAGGGCCCAGAGGCAGACGATCCAGGCGGAGTCGGCGCGGTAGATCTGCCCCCGGTCCCCGATCACGGTGATCTCCTTCAGGGTGGAGTCGTGGTCGAGGCCGGGGAAGCGGCGCCTGGCCTCCTGGGAGGCGGCCGGGACGAGGTCCAGCGGGACGAGCCGGCGCTGCCGCAGCAGCCAATGACGCAGATGGACGCAGAGCGAGCAGTCGGCGTCGTACAGCACGGTGAGGCGTTGTACGGGGGTGACGGGCGGCCGGCTCATCCGTCTCTCCTCAGGATCCGGTGACGGGCGGGGCCCAGGGGCCCTTGGCGGGGCCGGTCCAGCCCTGCGGGGGCACCGGCGGGACCTGCTCGCGTTCCATCACGCCCCGGCGGCGGATCTTGTTGAGGACGTAGACGTTGCCGAGGTGCATCACGCCGAGGACGAGGAGGACCACGCCGAGCTTGACCGAGAGGGCCTCGAAGAGGGACCGGGCGTCGGCCACGGCCTCGTCCTGGCTGAGGTAGAGCGCGACGAAGCCGAAGTTGACGAGGTAGAACCCGACCACCAGGAGGTGGTTCACGGCTTCGGCGAGCTTCTCGTTCCCGTGCAGGACGTCTGCCAGGAAGATCCTTCCGTTGCGGCTGAGGGTGCGGGCGACCCAGATGGTCAGAGCCACGCTGATCAGCAGATAGACGATGTACGCGACGACAGTGAGGTCCATGCCCCACGCTCCCTTGAACGCGTTCAAAAGCTGGCAGTCATGACTGTAGACCCTCGTTTGAACATGTTCAACAGAGGGTCGGGGAGGGGTGGGGAAATCCCTAGGCGGTGGGGGAGCCGGACGCTTAGAGTGACGGCCGATGCTCTCTTATGACGTGGCCGGTGAAGGCCCTTCCACAGTTGTCCTGCTCCACTCCGGCGTCTGCGATCGGAGGATGTGGGACGCGCAGTTCGCGGCACTGGCCGCCGCCGGCCACCGCGTGGTGCGCTGCGACCTCCGCGGCTTCGGTGAGACCCCGGTCGACCGCTCGTTCACCCACTGCGACGACGTCGTGGAACTCCTCGACGCCCTCGGCGTCGAGCGGGCCGCACTCGTCGGCTCCTCCTTCGGCGGCGAGGTCGCCCTGGAGACCGCCGTGCGCCACTCCGGCCGTGTCTCCGCACTCGCGCTGCTCTGCTCCGGCATCCCCGACTTCGACCCGAGCGACGAACTGCGCGCCTGGGGCCGCCGCGAGGACGAGCTGCTCGAAGCGGGCGACGTGGACGGGGCGGTAGCGCTCAACGTCGACACCTGGCTCGGCCCGGAGGCCGACGACGAGGCGCGCGAGCGTGTACGGGTGATGCAGCGCCGCGCCTTCGACGTACAGCTCGCCGCCCCCGAGGAGTTCGACCGGGTCGACGCCGGGGTGGCGTCGGCGGAGCTGACCGGGATCGCCGTGCCGTCCCTGGTCGTCTCCGGAGCCCACGACGTGCCCGACTTCCGGGAGATGTCGGCCCGCCTCGCGACGCTGCTGCCCGGCGCCCGTCACGTCGAACTGGAGTGGGCGGCCCACCTCCCCGCCCTGGAGCGTCCCGAGGAGACGAGCGCCCTGCTCGCCGACTTCCTGGCGGAGGTCAGAGCCCCCGGCGTATCCGTGAACTGATCGTGCGGTCGGTGATCCCCGCGTCGGCGGCGAGCAGGAACGCCCTCGAAAGGATCACCGACAGCATCCCGCCGTCCTCCTCGTACGGCAGGAACACCTTCTCCGGGGCCTGCGGCGAGCGGTCCGGCTCGATGTACAGAGTGTCGTCCTCGGGCTCCATCAGGACATTGCCCGAGCCCAGATGGATCCGGTACGCGCGCAACTCGCCGCGGACCCGCAGGAACCGGTCCGTCAGCTCCGTCCGGTCCGCGATCCCGGTGCGCGGCAGCAGCCGGGCCAGCGTCTCCCGGCGGATCAGGGCCGAAGCGGTCAGCTCGCCGAACGACCAGCTCTCCCAGTACCCGTCGTACGCCCGCTCCTCGCCGCGGTCCCGCCACTCCGGGTCCGCGCCGATGGACGACACCCCCACGAACAGGTCGACGTCCCGCAGCGCCTCGGACAGGACGAGCGCCGGTACGTCGGCCAACGCGACCCGTTCCCAGACGCCCCGCGCCCCGGCCGAGGCCGCGCGGCGCTCGAAGCGGACCTGGTCGGTCGAGCACAGCACGGCGACCCCGCCGGCGGACGTGCCGGCGTCGACCAGCCCCACGAAGAACCGGGCCCGCCAGAAGGCCCCCTCGCCGACCGGTAGGTCACCGGGGCGCGGCAGCTCCCGCACCATCTCGGAAGAGCCGCCGTCCCCGAAGTACCCCAGGTGGTCACCGGTCCAGCCGCGCTCGGTCATCAGCGCACGCGCCTGGCCGTAGCGCAGGATGTGCCCGGCGAAACGGTTGGAGTAGGAACCGGTCGCCACTTCGGCCGGGGCGAGCGGATAGACCTCGCGGAAGACCTGCTTGAACGGCTGGCGCAGCTCCCGTTCCGTCATCTCGGCCCGCCACTCGGCCACTTCCTCGGCCTCGGTCCGGATCGGATGCCACAGGCGCAGCCGGGACCCGGGGGAGACGGGGATCGCCGTGCCGTCCGCGCCGGCCAGCGCCCAGCCGCCGCCGGTCCGCTCCGGCACCCCGGCCGTCCAGCGCTCGTCGGCGTCCGGGGAGACCTCCCACAGCAGCGCGCGGGCGGCGGAACCGGTCACGGGGTGGTCGATGTAGTACCGCTCCCAGTCCTCCGCCGGCCAGGTCGTGCCCGCCGCCAGATGCTCCTCCAGCCGGGCCCGCTCCACGGCCATCAGGGTCCGCAGCTCCTTCAACGCGGCGCGGAGCGGTGCCAGTCGCTCGCCGTACCTCTCCCGGGCCGCCTTCGGGGCCGACTTCAGCACCCTGCCCTGGGGGCCCCGGAACGACAGCGAGGCCACGCCGGGCTCCTGCACGGAGAGCACCGCCGTGTACTCCCCGAGCGCCTCCTCCCGCATCCCCCGGCCGTCGAGGCCGTGCGCCGGCACCCCGCGCTCCCGCAGCATCCCGGGCGTGAGCCCGGACCGCGCCGCGACGGCCTCCAGGGCCTTGGCGGCCGCTTTGAGTACCGTCCGGTTGCGGACCTTTCCCTTGACCCGCCCGAGCCACTGGACGGCCCTCTCGCCGCCCCGGCCCTCGTACTCGCCCAGAACGGCGACGGCCGTGGAGGCCAGCGGCTGACTGCGGCACTCGCCGCCCGAGCCGCCGGCACCCGTGCCCGCGTGGAGCGCGACGGCGCCGGTCAGAGCGACGGCCCAGTCCGTGTCCAGGTCGAGGGCCGCCCACAGCAGGCCCCGCACGAGGCATGTGTTGGAGTCGCCCACGAGGCCCCAGCCCCTCATGCCCCAGGGGTTGAGATCGGTCACCGCGTGTTCGGGCTGGGCGGCGATCCCCTCCAGCAGCCGCCGCACCAGCTCCGCACCGGACTCGGTCTCCGCCAGCAGCGCCGAGGCCCGTCTGCGCCACGTCCTGGTGGCCCTGACCTTGTCCATGAGGGCACAGTGCGCGAGGAACGCGGAGACCCCCGGGCCCGCGAGCAACTCCGCATGCGCGGCGCGCATCGCCGGACCGTAGTCGTCGTGGGCGTCGAGCAGATGCCGGGGCAGCCGGCCCTCGAAGACCGGCGTCTCGCGGCGCAACAGCGCGTCGACCCGGTCGCGTATCTCCGCGAACTCGTCGCTCCGGTAGACGCGGAGGTTCTCGGCCGTCCGGCGCAGCATCCGCACCCGCGGCCGGTCGAACTCCTCGGCCTGCTCGGCGGCCGACAGCGCGAGCGGCGCCAGGGCACGGAACCTGCTCTGCAGCTCGTACGGGGAGACCGCGGCATCGTTCCCCGACAGCCGCGCGAGCAGCACGTCGGCCTCCGCCGTCGACCAGCCGAGCTCCTGACCGGCGAGATGGTCCAGTGCGCTCGCGACGACCGGATCGGTGCGCCGGCACATCCTCCCGTGGAGCAGCAGCGCGCTCTCCCGCCGCCCCGCCGTGTCCAGCCTGTCCAGGAACTCCCGCACCCGGTCCGACTCCAGCGCCGCTTCCAGCCCGCTCTTCACGCTCGTGTCCCCCACCATGCGTACGACGGTAGGGGACTCTACTGACAGCGCCGCCCCGACCCCTCAGCGGAACGCCCGTACCCCCGGGACCAGCGCCGTCCCCAGGCAGCAGCCGCCGACCACCACGGCGGCGGCGATCAGCGGAACCTCGGCGCCCCAGGCGGAGGCGGCGAGTGGGGCCAGGACGTAGCCGAGCGGCATGGCGGCCAGGGAGAGGAGCCAGTCGTAGGAGGTGACACGGGCCAGGGCGTGTGCGGGGATGGCCTGTTGGACGGCGGTCTCCCAGACGGGGGAGAGGAAGCCGAGGCCGGCCTGGGCGATCCCATACGCGGCGATGGTCACCGGCGCGGGGGCGGGCACGGCGAGCAGGAGCAGCGGCAGGGCGTACGTGGCGAGGCCGAGGTTGGCCATGAGGACGGGGCGCCGGGGGCGCACGCGGTGGGCGAGCAACGAGCCGAGCAACAGGCCCACCGCGCCGGTCTGGAGGAACGCCCACCACACCCCCTTGCCGCCGAGCTGGGTGAGGGCGATCGACGGGCCGAGGGTCATCAGGACGGCGGCAGCGCCGTTCCAGGCACCGTGGCCGACGAGGCTGGTCCAGTACCAGTCGCGGGACCGGACCTCCTGCCAGCCCTCCCTGAGATCGGCGCGCAGCGAGCGGCGAGGGATCGGTACCCGCTCCACCCGTACGGCGAGCAGCAGCAGCGCGCTGATCGCGAACGTCGCCGCGTCCAGGACGAACGCCCACCCGGCGCCCGCCGTCAGGATCAGCGTGCCCGCGAGGGCCGGCCCGCCGATGCGGGTGGCGCTCCGGGCGATGCCCATGGCCGCGTTGGCGGGCTGGAGCGCATCCGGGGCCACGGTCCCCTTGACGAGGGGCGACCCGGTCGGCATCGAGAACGCGCCGGCCGCGCCGCCGACGACCTCGGCGGCGGCGATGACCCAGAGGGAGGGAGCACCGCTCAGCAGCTGGGCGCCGACGAGGAGTTGGGTCGCGCAGCGGACGAGGTCGGTCGTCAGGGCGACCGTACGGGCGTTGAAGCGGTCGCCGACGACTCCGCCCACCGGCAGCAGGAGCAGCTTGGGGACCATCGCGCAGGCCAGGACGAGCGCGAGCGCGGAGGACGAGCCGGTGGCGTCCCAGACGGCGATGGCGAGAGCGGCGGGGATCGCGGCGTCGCCGAGGAGGGACAGGGTCCGGCCGATGAAGAGCAGCCGGAACGAGGGGGTGCGCAGCGGGTGGGGGAGGGCGGCGGGCGGGGACACGGGTGCCGTGCCGGCAGGGGAGGCGGGCATGACCGCGAGAGTATTTCGGTACCGAATGATTCGTCAACGAAATATTCGGTGTCGAAGGGCTCGCGATCGCGACGTACGATCGACTCATGGAGCCGACCGAGCCCTCGGGGCCGCCGCAGCGGGACTGGACCGACGAGCACGTGGCCCAGTGGCAGCCCGTGCTGCCCGGCCTCGACCCCGTCGTGGAGGGCGCGGTCACCCGGATGAAGAAGCTCTCCGTCCATCTGCGGCGGGTGCGCGAACAGTCCCTCGTCGACTTCGACCTGGAGCGGTACGAGTTCGACACCCTCCACAAGCTCGCGGGCCGCGGCGGCAGCGCCGCACCCTCCGAACTGGCCCAGGACCTCGACCTCGCCCCCGCCTCGGTCACCGGCCGCCTCGACGCCCTGGAGAAGCGCGGCTTCGTCCGCCGCACGCAGTCCACCACCGACCGCCGCCGCGTCGTCGTCGAACTCACCGCCTCGGGCCGCGAGACCTGGCTCGGCGCGATGGACGTCCTCGGTCACGAGGAGTACCGCCTCCTGGGAGTCCTCGACGAGGACGAGCGCACCCTCCTCAACGACCTGCTCCGCCGGATCATGGTCGCGGCAGAGGCTCCGCCGGACGGCTCTCTCGAGGCTCGTACCCCTTGAAGCCGGCCTGCGCGATCCGGATCACCCGGGCCACCTCCTGGTCCGCGTCCTCGCCGGTCGGAAGCGTGGAGTACACCACCACCCGCTCCAGGTCCGGCGTCGCGAACACCCCGCTCGTATAACCGTGGTTGGTGCCGGTCTTGCCCCAGACCAGCGGGCCGCCGTCGGGGAGCCGGATGCGCGTCAGACCGCCGTAGCTGAAGCTCGCGCCGGGTATGGGCGGAGTCGTGAACAGCAGCTTCCGCTCGGCGGGTTCGAGCAGGTCACCTCGTATCAGGGCGTTCATGAAGCGCGTGAGCTCCGGGGCGGTGGAGACCATGCCGCCCTCGGCCCAGGCCCAGTCGTCGGCGGGGAGCGAGGTGTGGCGCAGGCCGAGGGGGCGCAGCACGCGGTCACGGAGCTCCGCACCGTACGTCCGGCCCGTCACCTTCTCGACGACGAGACCCGCGATGAAGTAGTTGATGCCGTTGTACTGGACGGTCGCGCCCGGAGTCGTCGGGGTGCCGCAGGACACGGCGGAGGTCACGATCTCCACCGGTGTCCCGGGCTTGAAGCACTCCGGCTTCTGCAGACCGCTGCTGTGGCTGAGCAACTGCCCGACGGTGATGGGCGCGTACGAGGCGGGCAACAGGCCGGGCAGAAGCTCCTGGACGGTGTCGTCCAGCGACAGTCGGCCCTCGCCGACGAGTTGGAGCACCATGGACGAGGTGAAGAGCTTGGTGACGCTGCCGATCGCGAACGGCGCGTCCGCCGGCGCCGTCCACTCGCCCGCGGTCCCGCTCCACCGCCCGTCCCGCCCGGAGACCTTGACCATCGCCCCGCGCACATAGGCGTCGGGCAGCCCGGCGAGGGCGGCCCGCAGGGCGGCCGGGTCGACGGTCCCGCGCGACGCGCCGTGCGCATCGGCCGGTGTCGCGACCGAGATCGTGGCCAGGGGTGCGGCCGATGCCCCCGTGCGGAAGCCCGGTGTCGCCGCCGTGGCCGGTACGGTCGCCGCGAGGACCCCGACGAGGGCGGCTCCGGTCGCCGCCGTCATCGCCCAACCCGACCTGCTGATCCGTGAGTTCGTCATGGATCAAGAATCCCGCCGGATGATCGTCCGGCCCATCGGGGAAGACCCCGGCCGGCCCCCGACCCGACCCGGAAGGGATCCCCTGCCCGGACCCTGACACCGGGCAGCGGCGAGCCACCGCCCGAGCCGATCCCTACATGCTCAGCGAGCGCGCGTAGTTGAGCTGTGCCATCACCCGGTGCATCGTGTCCGGGCCGGTCGCGGGAATCATCGTGGCGTGGTGCCGGCCGCCGCTGGTCACCGTGACCTGGATGAAGCCGGTGGTCGTCTTCTCCTTCATCAGAAGGAACAGCAGGCCCAGCAGACAGAAGATGAAGAAGATGACGGCCAGCACGATCGCGACCGTGGGCATCTTCTCCTCGGTCCGCGACATGTCCATCGCGTTCCACACCGCGCCCTTGAGGGGCATCGCACCGGCCGGCGTGATGATCTGGTCCCCGACGATTGTGATGTCCCCGAGGCTCAGCACCGGCGCGCCGCCGCCCTGCACCACAGGCGCATGCTGCGGCGGCACCGGGACACCCGGCATCGTCGGCTGGTACTGCTGACCCGGCACACCCGGCTGCGGATACCCGTAACCGGGCGCCCCCGCCTGCTGGTCGGGACCCCACTGGTACTCGCCGCTGTCCTTGTAGGGGTTCGGCTCGCTCATCTCTCCCCGTCCTCCGTTGTGAAAGCCCGCTGACGAAAAAGCCCGCCTCTGCACGCTGAGCGTACAGAAGCGGGCTTCCCCGCAGTGACCAGGTGTCAGAAGCGGCGCGTGATCAGCGCACGCTTCACTTCCTGGATCGCCTTCGTGACCTCGATGCCACGCGGGCAGGCGTCCGTGCAGTTGAACGTCGTACGGCAACGCCACACGCCGTCCTTGTCGTTCAGGATCTCCAGGCGCTGCTCGCCCGCCTCGTCACGCGAGTCGAAGATGAAGCGGTGCGCGTTGACGATCGCGGCCGGACCGAAGTACTGGCCGTCGTTCCAGAAGACCGGGCAGGACGACGTGCACGCCGCGCACAGGATGCACTTGGTGGTGTCGTCGAAGCGCTCGCGGTCCTCGGCCGACTGCAGACGCTCGCGCGTCGGCTCGTTGCCCTTGGTGACCAGGAACGGCATGACGTCCCGGTACGCCTGGAAGAAGGGCTCCATGTCGACCACGAGGTCCTTCATCACCGTGAGGCCCTTGATGGCCTCGACGGTGATCGGCTTCTCGGGGTTGATGTCCTTGATCAGCGTCTTGCAGGCGAGCCTGTTCTTGCCGTTGATCCGCATCGCGTCCGAGCCGCAGATGCCGTGCGCGCACGAGCGGCGGAAGGTCAGCGTGCCGTCGACGTCCCACTTGATCTTGTGGAGGGCGTCGAGCACACGCTCCTTCGGGTCGATCTCGATCTGGAAGTCCTCCCAGACCGACGCGTCCGACACCTCGGGGTTGAAGCGACGGATGCGCATCGTGATCGTGATGTACGGGGAGGCGGCGGACTCCGCCTCGACCTTGTCCAGTACGGGGGTAGCCATCAGTACTTACGCTCCATCGGCTGGTAGCGGGTCTGGACGACCGGCTTGTAGTCGAGACGGACGGTCTCGGAGCCGTCCTCGCCGACCTCGCGGTACGCCATGGTGTGGCGCATGAAGTTGACGTCGTCGCGGTTCGGGTAGTCCTCGCGGTAGTGACCGCCGCGGGACTCCTTGCGCGCCAGGGCCGAGACGGCCATGACCTCGGCCAGCTCGAGCAGGTTGCCCAGCTCGATCGCCTCCAGCAGGTCCGTGTTGAAGCGCTTGCCCTTGTCCTGGATGGACACGTTCTCGTAGCGCTCGCGCAGCTCGGCGATCTTCTCGACGGCCGTCTTGATCGTCTGCTCGGTGCGGAACACCATCACGTTGGCGTCCATCGTCTCCTGGAGCTCGCGGCGGATGTCGGCCACCCGCTCGTTGCCCGTGGAGTTGCGCAGCTTCTCGATCTGCGCGACGACCAGCGACTCCGGGTTCTCCGGAAGCTCGACGTAGTCGTGCTTGGCGGAGTACTCGGCGGCGGCGATGCCGGACCGCTTGCCGAAGACGTTGATGTCGAGCAGCGAGTTGGTGCCCAGACGGTTGGCGCCGTGCACGGAGACACAGGCGACCTCGCCGGCCGCGTACAGGCCCGGGACGACGGTGGTGTTGTCCGCCAGGACCTCACCCTCGACGTTGGTCGGGATGCCGCCCATGGCGTAGTGCGCGGTGGGCTGGATCGGGATCGGGTCCGTGTACGGCTCGATGCCGAGGTACGTACGGGCGAACTCGGTGATGTCCGGCAGCTTGGCGTCGAGCTGCTCCGGCGGAAGGTGCGTCAGGTCGAGGTAGACGTGGTCGCCCTCGGGACCGCAGCCGCGACCCTCGCGGATCTCCGTGTAGATGGAGCGCGAGACGACGTCACGGGACGCGAGGTCCTTCATGACCGGCGCGTACTTCTCCATGAAGCGCTCGCCGTCCTTGTTGCGGAGGATGCCGCCCTCACCACGGGCGCCCTCCGTCAGCAGGATGCCCATGCGCCAGATGCCCGTCGGGTGGAACTGGAAGAACTCCATGTCCTCCAGCGGCAGACCGCGGCGGTAGCAGGCCGCCTGGCCGTCACCCGTCAGCGTGTGCGCGTTGGAGGTCACCTTGAAGAACTTGCCCGTGCCGCCGGAGGCGTAGATCACGGCCTTGGCCTGGAAGATGTGGATCTCGCCGGTGGCCAGCTCGTAGGCGACCACACCGGCGGACTTCTTGACGCCGTCGACCTCGGTGATCAGCTGGTCCAGGACGTAGAACTCGTTGAAGAACTCCACGCCCTCCTTGACGCAGTTCTGGTACAGCGTCTGGAGGATCATGTGGCCCGTGCGGTCCGCGGCGTAGCAGGACCGGCGGACCGGCGCCTCGCCGTGGTTGCGGGAGTGACCGCCGAAGCGGCGCTGGTCGATGGTGCCGTTCGGGGTCCGGTTGAACGGCAGACCCATCTTCTCCAGGTCGAGGACGGCGTCGATGGCCTCCTTCGCCAGGATCTCGGCGGCGTCCTGGTCGACCAGGTAGTCACCACCCTTGACCGTGTCGAAGGTGTGCCACTCCCAGTTGTCCTCCTCCACGTTGGCGAGCGCGGCGGCCATGCCGCCCTGCGCCGCGCCCGTGTGGGAGCGGGTGGGGTAGAGCTTCGTCAGCACGGCGGTGCGGCTGCGCTTCGTCGACTCGATGGCGGCGCGCATACCGGCGCCACCGGCGCCGACGATGACGGTGTCGTACTTGTGGATCTTCATGACGTGGATTACCTCAGCCCCGTGCCTAGCGGATGTTCGGGTCGAAGGTGAAGATCACCAGCGTGCCCAGAAGGATGGTGAACACCGTGGCGGTGTACAGCAGGCCCTTGAGCCACAGGCGCGTGTTCGGACGCTCCGCGTAGTCGTTGATGACGGTGCGGAGGCCGTTGGCGCCGTGCAGCATGGCGAGCCACAGCATCAGCAGGTCCCAGGTCTGCCAGAACGGGGACGCCCATCGGCCGGCCACGAAGGCGAAGCCGATCTTGGAGACGCCGCCGTCGAGGAAGAGCTGGATCAGCAGGTGGCCGAGGACCAGGACGACGAGGACGACGCCCGAGAGGCGCATGAAGAGCCACGCGGCCATCTCGAAGTTGCCTCGGGTCGCCCGCGGCGTCTTGCCGGTGCGCTTGCGGGGGGCCTCGATATACGGGGCCGGGTTGTCCACGTCGTAGTGGGCCGCGCCCTCGACGGGACCGATCGCGGAAGTGGTGTCAGCAGACATGTCTGGCGTCAGCTCCCGAACAGTTCACGTGCGGCGTGGCCGAGGACGGGGTACAGGGATCCCGCCATCAGCACGACCCAGATGCCCACGACGGTCCAGAGCATCTGCTTCTGGTAGCGCGGGCCCTTGGACCAGAAGTCCACGGCGATGACCCGGAGGCCGTTCAGCGCGTGGAAGAGGATGGCGGCGACGAGGCCGTACTCGAGGAGTGCGACGATCGGCGTCTTGTACGTGGCGACCACTTCGTCGTACGCCTCGGGGGAGACGCGGACGAGAGCGGTGTCCAGCACGTGTACGAACAGGAAGAAGAAGATGAGGACGCCGGTGACTCGATGAGCCACCCAGGACCACATTCCTTCCCGGCCGCGGTACAGCGTTCCAGCCGGCACGGAAAAACCCTCCGGGAGCGGGGATCAGGGTCGGCCGGCTTCAGTGTCGGTCTGACCCGGCCGGGTACGGTCCACCGGCCCCGGTCATCGTAGCGACGACTTGTCGGTTCGCTCGCGCGGGGTCCATAGGTGTGATCAAAGTGGCACGGACGGACTATCGGCTGGGCGGGAATCGCCGCATTCCGGACGGAATCACGAGCCGGCGATTCCGAACGTGAGGCGGGCGCGGGCGAGCCGGCGGAGCTCGTCGGCGGCGATCACCCGCTCCTCCTCCGGTTCGTTGCCGAGCCGTGACCGGATGCCGGCGAGGACCTGATCGAGGCGTTCACCGGGGCGAACGCCGTCCAGGCTGATCACGAAGGCGTGCCCGAACCTGCTCTCGTACGCCGCGTGGGCGGCCCGCAGGGCGGTGTGCGCCGCGGGCGGGGCGTCGGGGTGCGGCGCGGCGGAGGACTCGGCGGCCAGCGCCTCGTCGAGGTCGGCGGCGGACAGGTCGTAACCGGCCTCGTCGCCGGCGGCGAGCAGCGCGTCGAGCGTGGGGTACGGCCGGTGTGCGGTCACCCGTTCGGCCCAGCGGCGGCTGTGGCAGCAGGAGAGGAGCAGCTCCTCGGCGAGCGAGGCCGGGGCCACGTTGAAGCGCCTGAGACCGGCGATGTGGCGGGGGCTGCCGTGCTGGGCAGGTATCGCGGGAGTGGCGGCGGAGCCCAGGTTCCGGGAAGAGGCACGGGTGTCGCTGGTCAGCGTGGACTCCGGGAAAGGTGGGGTGGGTGTGACGCAACGTTATCGATGAGCAGATGGAACTGTCCGAAGGATGCGCGAATTTCACCCGGAAGGGAGAGTTTCGGAACGTACGCGTGACGTTTCGGCGTCGCCGCACGACCCCGAATGGCCCTACCTCGCTCCCTGAGGGAGGATTCCCAGTGATGCGGTACGCCATACGAGGGCCCCGTGTGGGCCCGACCCTCCTCGCGGCCGCGGTGGCACTGGCCACCGTGACGGCCTGCTCCGACGGCTCCTCCTCCGGCCCCGGCGGGCCCACGTCCGGAGCCGGAACGCTGTCGTCCGTGACCAGCGCGGCGCCGGAGCCGAGCCCCACGCCCACCCGGACGTACCCGCTCTCCACCGCCCCGCTCACCGTGCCGGCCGTCCGCGCCCACGAGGCGGCCCGCGGCCCCGGCTGGCGCCCCACGCCCGAGGGCGGTGTCGTCATCGCGCGGGGCAGCGAGGGGCTGGCGGACGAGGGCCGGCTGCTCGCGGGGGAGCTGAAGATCGCGTACCGGGGTGCCGTCGCCGCACGCGCGGGCGATGTCGAGCTGGCGCTCGGCGGGAAGGGCGCCCCCGAGTCGTACACGCTCACCACCCGCGACGACCGGGTCCGGATCACCGGCCCCGACCAGGCCGGGGTCTTCTACGGGACCCGCACCCTCAAGCAGTCGGTGAACGGCTCCGGCGCGATGCCCGAGGGCGTCGTCACCGACGCGCCCGCCAAGCCCCAGCGCGGGCTGAACCTCGACATCGCCCGCAAGTTCTTCACGGTGGAGTGGATCGAGGCCCGGCTTCGGGAGATGGCCGACCTCAAGCTCAACCAGTTCGGTCTGCACTTCTCCGACGACCAGGGCTTCCGGATCGCCTCCGACACGCACCCCGAGATCGTCTCGGCCGAGCACCTCACCAAGGCCGAGGTGCGGCGGATCCTCGCCCTCGCGCAGACCCTGCACATCACCGTCGTGCCCGAGATCGACTCGCCCGGACACCTCGGCGCCGTCCTGCGCGCCTACCCGGACCTGCGGCTGCTCAATGTCCAGGGCGTTCCGCGTCAGGGGGCCATCGACATCTCCAAGCCCGCATCGGCGCGGCTCCTGGACGAGCTGCTGCGCGAGTACGCCGACCTCTTCCCCGGCGGCTGGTTCCACGTCGGCGCCGACGAGTACCAGGCGCTGACCGTCCGCTCCCCGGAGACCTCCTATCCGCAGTTGGCCGCGGCGGCGCGCGAGAAGTACGGGCCCCAGGCGCGGGTGCAGGACCTGGCGGAGGGCTGGCTGAACGACCGCGCTGCCGTGGTGCGGGGCGAGGGCAAGGTGGCGAAGGCCTGGAACGACGGCTTCTTCCGGGGCGGGGTCGTCCACGCCGCCAAGGACATCGAGGTCGAGTACTGGACCGGCAAGGAGATCGGCGCCCGGCCACCGACCGAGTACCTGGCCGAGGGGCGCAAGGTCGTGAACCTCAACGACGAGTTCCTGTACTACGTCCTCGGCGAGCCGAACCAGTTCACGTACCCCACCGGCCGTCGCATCTACGAGCAGTGGACCCCGCTCGTGCTGCGCGGCACGACCCCCGTCCCGGCGCGGTACGGACCCCAGATCCTGGGCGGCCGGTTCGCCGTCTGGTGCGATCTGTCCCGGTCGCAGACGCAGGCGCAGGTCGCCGACGGGATCCGGATGCCGCTGACGGCGACGGCGCAGAAGCTGTGGGACGAGCGGAAGCCGACGATGACCTGGGAGCAGTTCAGGACCCTGGCGACGAACGTGCGCTGAGCAGGCGGGAGTACGCTCCCCCAGCGCGGCGGCCGCCCGGGCCGTCCCGGTGCCTCGGGGAGGGGCGCCGCTCACCTGTGGGGGTCTGCTCCTTCATGCTCCGCAATCCCGTTGGCCTGTCGTACGCCGTCGTGGCGCTGCTCGCTGCGATGGTCCTGTCGGACGTGTTCCTCATCCTTTCGGCGCTTCGGGTGTGGCTGCTGATGGCCGACGGTCCCGACGCGACGGGCTTCACCCACCTGGGCGTCGATGCCACGACGTGGGTCCAGGCGCTGCTGGCGTTGCCGACCGAGATCGTCTTCATCGTCTGGTTCTTCCGGGTCCGGCGGAACGCCGGCGTCTTCGCTCCCGACCTCCACCGGGGCGGCCCCGGCTGGGCGATAGGCGCCTGGTTCGTGCCGATCGCCAACTTCTGGTGGCCGCGGACCGTCGCGGCCGGCACCTGGCGGGCGAGCCGCCGGGACCCGTACGGCGACGGCAAGGAGGAGTCGCTCGCCCTGCTCAACTGGTGGTGGACGCTCTGGATCCTCTCCGTGCTCCTCGGGATGTTCGCGAGCGCGGTGTACGACGACGCCGACCAGGCCGTCGAGTTCGCTGCCGGGGCCCGGCTGCTCATGGCGTGGGCGGCCCTGGACATCGTCGCCGCCGTCCTCGCGATCCTCTTTGTCCGGCGTTTGACCTCTATGCAACACCGCAAGGCCACTGGCATGATTCCGGCCGCGCAGTGACGTAATCACGCCAAGCGGCGCAGTAAGGGGCAGTACTGCGTCCGCAACGGGAGGCATCCATGAGCCTGCTGGAACTGATCGACCGGGCCGACGAGCGGAGTCTGGCGGCCGCCGGGCTCGCCTGCCTGGACCGGTGTCTGCCGCTGCTCGCCCCCGAGGGCGGGGAGGTGCTGCGGCCCGTCTGGGCGGCGGTCGCCCGCGGCGACGGCGGGGCCTGGGGCGAGGCGATGGCCAAGGCCCGGGTCGAGCTGGGCGGCGACGCCGGCGACGAAGCCGTGGCCGGGCTCGTACGGGAGATGCTGGACGCCGCGCCCGCGGAGTGGGCCGAGGCGCCGCTGCGCGAGTGGGCCTCCGAATGCTCCGTCACCGCGCTGGCCCTGCACGGCCGGTACGACGCGGCCGAGGTCACCGACGAGTCGATCGCGCGCTGCCGGGCCGGGGACGGCGCCGGCGCGGGCCCGCTCCTCGCGGGCGAGCTGCGCCGGCAGGAGACCGTCCTCGAATCGGTCGCGCACGGGCCGACCGGTCTGCGCCGGGCCCGCGAGCTCTCCACGGAGGGCGGCCGGGTGCTCCGCGCGGTGGTCTCCCGCCGGGCCCGCACGGCCTGACGGTCCGAGAGGGCGTCCGCGCCGGCCGCGAGCTCTCCACGGAGGGCGGTCGGGTGCTCCGCGCGGTGGTCTCCCGCCGGACCCGCACGGCCTGACGGCGTCGAAGGACGGACACGGCCGGGCACCCCTCGGGGGCCCGGCCGTCGCCGTCACGTCTCCTGACTCATTCCTGAGCCTGAGTCATTCCGTCGGCTTCACCGCGAGCTGTTCGATCGCTGCCGCGATGTCCGCCTCCGCCCGCGCCTTGTCGAGGCCGAGGCCCGTCAGGACACCGTCGCCGTCCTCGAACTCCAGCAGCGCCAGCAGGATGTGCTCCGTGCCGACGTAGTTGTGGCCGAGCCGGAGCGCCTCCCGGAAGGTCAGTTCCAGGACCTTCTTCGCCGCCGCGTCGTACGGGACGAGCGCGGGCACCTCGGCGACCGCCTCGGGCAGCGTCGGGGTGACCGCCTCGCGCAGCGCCTCCGGCGTCACGCCCTGCGCGGTCATCCAGTGCATCGCGATCCCGTCGGGCTCGGCGAGCAGACCGAGGGCCACGTGCCCGGTGCCGATCTCGGCGTTGCCCGCGGCCGTGGCCTCGTTCTGGGAGGCCACCACCACGTTCCTGGCCCGGGGGGTGAAGCGGCTGAACCCCGCGTTCGGGTCCATCTTCTCCGCGTCAGGATCCTTGGGGACGAAGCGCTTCTGGGCCGCCTGCCGGGTGACGCCCATGCTCCTGCCGATGTCGGTCCAGGAGGCGCCGGAGCGCCGTGCCTGGTCGACGAAGTGGCCGATCAGATGGTCGGCGATGTCGCCGAGGTGGTCCGCGGCGATCACCGCGTTCGACAGCTGGTCGAGCGCGTCGGTGTTGGTCTTCTTGATCGCTTCGATGAGGTCGTCGAGCCGGACGGGGATGGTCATGCCGACTGGTTTCGTCATAGAGGCAACCCTAGGTTGACACTCCAGGGGTGTCAACCATCGGTTGACAGTTCAGTGGGCGTCATGATGATCGCCATGACGACGACGAGCGATCCCACCGCACCCGGCCTCACCGCCGACGACCTCGAGCACGCCGTCCGCCTCTCCCTGACCACCCTGCGCGGCGCCGCGGCCGCGACCGCCGCCGCCGACTGGCAGCGGCCCGCCGGCGCTCTGACCTGGAGCTGCTGGGAGACCGTCGAGCACCTCGCCGACGACCTCTTCGCCTACGCGGCCCAGCTCGGCCTCGACGCACCGGCGCTCGACACCGAGGTGCCCTTCCTCTGGGAGCGGCGCCGCGAGGGCGGTCCCGCCAACGTCACGTACGCGAATCCCGAGACCGGGACCGCCGGGCTGCTCCAGGTGCTGGAGTCGTGCGGCGCGATGCTGACCGCCGTGGTCCGGACCGTCCCCGCGGACCGGCGCGCGCACCACGTCTTCGGCCGCTCCGACGCCGAGGGCTTCGCGGCCATGGGAATCGTCGAGACCCTCGTCCACACCCATGACATCGCCACCGGCCTCGGCGTCCCGTTCCACCCGCCGGCCGGTCTCTGCGGCCAGGTGCTCACCCGGCTCTTCCCCGACGCCCCTGCGGACGCGGACCGCTGGCCGACCCTGCTGTGGGCCACCGGCAGGGGTGAACTCCCCGGGCGCGAACGGCGCACCTCCTGGCGCTGGTTCGCCGCGCCGAGGGAGCCGGAGGCCACGCACGGCCCGTCGCTGTGACCGCGAGGCGGCTCTGACCTGGCAGTGTGACCAGCGCCACCTACGTCACCTGTGACACTTACGCCCCTCAGGTCGCTTGGTTGGGCATGTACCGGGAATCCGAACCCGCGCCGGCCATGCCGTCCGCCGACGGAATGCGCACCTACGTGACCCAAGTCGTCGAGCGGCTCACGGCCAGGAGCCGGCTGCCGCTCGACTACTCCGTCGCCAGCCTCCGCCTGGTCGACCTGATCGTCGACGGGCTGCGCCGCGACCAGCCCGACCGCGAGCGCGTCGACCGCACCCTCCAGGCCCTGGGCGCGTACACCGGGGAGGTGATCGTGCGCCGGGCCGGTGCGCGGTGGGTGGACTTCGACGAGGGGCAGCGGGAGTTCTTCCGGCAGCCCGTCGGGATACGGATGCCCGACGGGCGGGCCTGGAACCCGCTCGGCAAGGTCGTCAACCGATTCGAGACAGGTCCGGAGGAATCCGTACAGCGCTTCTATCTGCTGCTGCACGGGCGGGCCAGGACTCCTGTGCGCTGTCTGTGAACCAGTGACGTTTCCGGGGCCTCGCGCGCTGAAGGAAAGGGGGATGGCGCGTCGCGCCCTGCCTCTTGGGGGGCATGGGCACGGTGTGCCGTGCCGAGTCGGTACGAAGAGGGCGGCGTGGGCGCGTACGACGCGGAACTGGGGATCCTTGTCGAGCGTGCGCAGCGCGGGGACGAAGACGCCTTCGCCGAGGCGTACCGTCTGGTGCATCCCGGACTGCTCGGCTACGTACGGGGTCTGGTCGCAGAGGACGCCGAGGACGTCGCGTCGGAGGCCTGGCTGGAGATCGCCCGGGACCTCGGACGATTCCGTGGCGACGGGGCCGGATTCCGCGGCTGGACCGCGGCGATCGCCCGCAACCGGGCGCTCGACCATCTGCGCCGGCAGCGCCGGCGGCCCCGCACCTCCTTACTCGAGCAGGACGTACTGGAACTGCCCGGCGGTCACGACACGGCGGCCGCCGCGCTGGAGAGGCTGTCGACGGAGCAGGCGCTCGCCCTGGTCCGCAGCCTGCCGCGCGACCAGGCCGAAGCCGTGCTGCTCAGGGTGGTCGTCGGTCTGGACGGCCCGGCGGCGGCGCGCGTCCTGGGCAAACGCCCCGGGGCGGTCCGCACTGCGGGCCACCGGGGCCTGAGGAGACTGGCGGGACTGCTCGCCGCCGCGGAGCCGCCGCGACGGCGGAAGGATGGGACATGACACGCGAACCGGACCCGCTCGCCGCCGCGCTGGGCGCGGCGCTGCGGGGTGAACAGGACGGTGCCGACGCGGGCGAGACCCGGGCGCGCGAGGCCTTCCGCGCGGCGCGGGACACCGAGGGGCGCGCGGTGCGCCGCACCAGACGGCGGGACGACTGGCGACCGGTGCCGGTGCGCGGACGGTGGCGCGGCCCCCTGCGCACCACCGCGTTCGGCGTCGCCGCAACGGTGCTGCTCGGCGGTGTCGCCGTGGCCGCGTCCGGAACCCTCGACCCCGCCCCGCCGACCCCCGCTCCCGCGCCGGAGAAATCCGAGGCGCCCGAGGCGAGCCGCAGCGCGTCGGCCTTCCCACCGTGGTGGGCGACGTGCCGAACGGGCCCCCGGACGACGGCGCGCACCGGACCCGGGGCATGTCCAAGGGCGTGGTCGGGAACAAGGGCATGAAGAAGGACAAGGGCAAGAGCCGGGGCGCGGTCGGGAACAAGGACGTGGCCAAGGGCAAGGCCAAGGGGCTCGGCCAGGCGAACCGTCCGCAGGCGAAGGGTCAAAAGCCCTGAACAGGGGGCGAAAAGGAGGACGACCGGGGCCGCCACCCCCCACAGGAGAGGCCCCGGTCGCCGTCCGCCGGAGCCGCAGCACGGCCCCGTACTCCCTACAGCGCCGAGGATGCGTTTTCTGTCACACCGTCCGGCACCCCTAGAAGGTTGCAGGTTGTACAAAGACCGGACGAACATGGACGTGGCGACGGGGAAGGACGTAGCGTGCTGATGCGCGCCGGCTGGTGCGGTGGTGATGACCAGCCGCGATGACGAACAGGTTGTGGGGATTGCTGGGGGACGACGCGGAGCTGACAGCCGCGGTGCTCGCTGCGCAGAACGGGGACGAGGACGCCTTCCGTACTGTGTACCGCGCCGTGCATCCCCGGCTGCTGGGCTACATACGCACGCTCGTCGGTGAAGCCGACACCGAGGACGTCGCCTCGGAGTCCTGGCTCCAGATCGCGCGCGACCTCGACCGCTTCAGCGGCGACGCGGACCGGTTCAGGGGCTGGGCGGCCCGTATCGCCCGCAACCGCGCGCTGGACCACATCCGGATGCGGGGCAGACGGCCCGCCGCGACCGGAGACGAGACCGAACTCACCGACAAGCCCGCCGACTCCGACACCGCGGACGAGGCCCTGGAAGCACTGGCCACCGGCCACACCATGAATCTGATCGCCCAATTGCCGCAGGACCAGGCCGAGGCCGTCGTCCTGCGGGTCGTCGTCGGCTTGGACGCCAAGAGCGCCGCCGACACCCTGGGGAAGCGCCCCGGCGCGGTACGCACCGCCGCGCACCGAGGGCTCAAGCGCCTCGCCGAACTCCTCCACTCCGAGGGCGACGGCAGCGGGACCCCGCTCGGCGGCGTACCACCGCAACGCGGTCGCAGACCGGGGGCGTCCGCCCCCGGTGGTGTGACGCAATCGCGTGCGCGGACGCAGAAGGACATGTGATGGCCGACGAGCGGTACCAGTGGCTCGACCAGGAGGCTTCGGAGCGGTTGCTCCGTGGCGAGCCGGTCGACGCCGTCGACGATCACGCCCGTGAGCAGGCCGAGCGCCTCGCCGAGGCCCTCGCGTCGGCCCGGTTCGTGCCCCTCGCCGTACCGGTGGACGCCGAGCTCCCCGGCGAGGAGGCCGCCCTGGCCGCCTTCCGCAAGGCCACCGCCGAGCGCTCCCTCGCCACGTCCCCGTCCCTCTTCGCGCCCGGCGCCGCCGAACTCGGCGGGGTACGGCTCGGGCGGGCGCCCGCCGCCCGGCAGTGGGGACGCTCGCTGCGGTACGGACTGGCCGCCGCGGTCGCCGCCGTCGCCGTCGGCGGTGTGGCCGTCGCCTCCGGCACGGGCATGTTGCCCTTCGACGACCGGGACCGCCCGCCGCCGGCCGGTTCCGTCTCGGCCGTGGAGATACCCGAGCCGGTCGCCTCGGGCTCCCCCGACGAGGGTTTCGGTACGGGCATGCCGTCGGCGCCGTCCACGGGAGGGGACCGGACGCCCGGCGCCTCCCCTTCACTCTCCCCGCCCCCGGCGACGCCGGGCTCCGGCGGTGACGGGGGCGACGACGACGCCACTCCCAAGCCCGGAAAGACGACGGATCCCGCGGACCGGGACCGGGACGGCCTCTCCGCCAAGATCGTCAAGGCGTGCCAGGACTTCCGTGCCGGCCGCCTCGACGACAGCTCCCAGCGCCGGCTCACGGACTCGGTGCGCAAGGGCGAGACCCTGCGGCGCTACTGCGACCGCGTCCTGGCCGGCGGCGGCACGAGCGGATTCACCAGGGAACCGTCCACCGACTCCTCGGGCGGCCGGGGCGACGACAGCTCCTCCGGAGAGGGCGAACGAGCGGGAGCCCCCTCCGGCACCGGTGGCAAGGGCCGCCACGAGAACCGCGGCAAGGCCCGCGGCGACCATCGCGTCGAGGACCGTGACGACCGCCGCGGCGACGGCCGGAACACCGGCCGCGACCACCGTTCCGACCGCTCCCGGGACCTGGCGTAACACTTTTCGGCCCGTCGGCGCAGTACTGAGTGAGCCGACTGGTCATCGGCCGCGCAGAGAGCCGGGGTTCCCCCCGTACCTTCGGCTCCGCGCACCCGGCGCGGGTGGGACACGTTCCCCCGGTCCCACCCGCGCCCTTTCTTCTACCGCGTCCCTACCAGTGGACGACGACCTTGTCGCCGACCTTCACCTGGTCGAAGAGCGCCGCGAGCTTCACCTTGTCCCGGACGTTGACGCAGCCGTGCGAGGCCCCGTTGTAGCCGCGGGCCGCGAAGTCCGACGAGTAGTGCACGGCCTGGCCGCGGCTGAAGTACATCGAGTACGGCATCGGCGTGTGGTACAGCTTCGACCAGTCCTGGCGGACCTTGCGGTCGACCTGGAAGGTGCCCTCGCGGGTCGGGGTGTTCTCCGAGCCGAAGCGGACGTCCATCGAGGAGACGACCTTGCCGTCGATCATCCAGGCCAGCGTCCGGCTCTCCTTGCTGATGCACAGCACGCGGCCGGTCATGCAGCGCTCGTCCGGCTTGTCCAGCTTGTTGGTGGTGGACGGCTTGAGCTCGTCGGCCGTCGGCTTGTGCGTCATCGCCAGCAGCCGCTGCCAGGTGGTCTCGTCGACCGAGCCGGTCTGCGGCAGCTCCCGCTTCTTCTGGAAGGCCTTGACCGCGCCCCCGGTCATCGTGCCGTAGAAGCCGGTGGGCGCGCGGTCGAAGTAGCCGACCTGGCGCAGCCGCGCCTGCAACTCGCGCACCTTCGCGTTCTCGTCCCCGTCCTTCATCAGGACCTTGGCGGCCGGCTGCGGCGAGGTGGGGGAGGAGCTGGGCGTGGTGGACGGCTTGTCGTCCGTCGTCGGCGTACCGCTCGGCTCGGCCGTCGGAGAGGTCGGGGCCGGCGCCGAGGACGAGCTCGACGGCGCGCCGGTCGTCGACGACGTGCCCCCGCCGCCGGCCGCCTGAGCCGTACAGCTGGTGGCGAGTGCCACGGCGGCCAAGGCCAAGAGTGCTCTGGGTATGACGGACGAACGGCGCATCGGAAGCCCCCCGGAATGTGTCTGTGTACCTATTGGATGCTTCCCGTGCCCGCTTGGTTGCGCACCTGCCGCAAGTACGGAGGATGCTTGTGGGGAAGGTCCCGGCGCGCGGCGCTCCGACGGCCGCGGGCGGCCGCTACAGTCCGCCGCGAGGGTCGGTACCGCGGAGCAGGTCGAGCGGAAGGCACAGCAGATGGCGCGCGAGTCGGAGTCGGGGCTCCCCATCGAGCCGGTCTACGGACCGGACGCCCTGGACGGGTGGGAGCCCGCGGAGAAGCTCGGCGAGCCGGGCTCGTACCCCTTCACGCGAGGCGTGTACCCGTCCATGTACACCGGCCGCCCCTGGACCATGCGCCAGTACGCGGGCTTCGGCACCGCCGTCGAGTCCAACGGCCGCTACAAGCAGCTCATCGCCAACGGCACGACGGGCCTCTCCGTCGCCTTCGACCTGCCGACCCAGATGGGCCACGACTCGGACGCGCCGATCGCGCACGGCGAGGTCGGCAAGGTCGGCGTGGCCATCGACTCCATCGACGACATGCGCGTCCTGTTCGACGGGATCCCGCTGGACAAGGTCTCCACGTCGATGACCATCAACGCCCCCGGCGCCCTCCTGCTGCTCCTCTACCAACTCGTCGGCGAGGAGCAGGGCGTCCCGGCGGACAAGCTGACGGGCACCATCCAGAACGACGTGCTCAAGGAGTACATCGCCCGCGGCACGTACATCTTCCCGCCCAAGCCCTCGCTGCGGCTGATCGCGGACATCTTCAAGTACTGCAGGACCGAGATCCCGAAGTGGAACACCATCTCGATCTCCGGCTACCACATGGCCGAGGCCGGTGCCTCGCCCGCGCAGGAGATCGCGTTCACCCTCGCCGACGGCATCGAGTACGTCCGTACCGCCGTCGCCGCCGGCATGGACGTGGACGACTTCGCGCCACGGCTCTCGTTCTTCTTCGTGGCCCGTACGACGATCCTGGAGGAGGTCGCCAAGTTCCGGGCGGCCCGCCGGATCTGGGCGCGGGTGATGAAGGAGGAGTTCGGCGCGGAGAACCCCAAGTCGCTGATGCTCCGCTTCCACACCCAGACCGCCGGTGTGCAGCTGACCGCCCAGCAGCCGGAGGTCAACCTGGTGCGCGTCGCCGTCCAGGGGCTCGCGGCCGTCCTCGGCGGCACGCAGTCGCTGCACACCAACTCCTTCGACGAGGCCATCGCCCTGCCGACGGACAAGTCCGCCCGGCTCGCGCTGCGCACCCAGCAGGTCCTCGCCTACGAGACCGACGTGACCGCCACCGTGGACCCCTTCGCCGGCTCGTACGTCGTGGAGAGGATGACGGACGACGTCGAGGGCGCCGCGCTGGAGCTCATGCGGAAGGTCGAGGACATGGGCGGCGCGGTCGACGCGATCGAGCGCGGCTTCCAGAAGAACGAGATCGAGCGCTCCGCGTACCGCATCGCGCAGGAGACGGACGGCGGCGAGCGCGTCGTCGTCGGCGTCAACCGCTACACGGTCGACGTCGAGGAGCCCTACGAGCCGCTGCGCGTCGACCCGGCGATCGAGGCCCAGCAGGCCGCGCGGCTGGCCGGACTGCGCGCCGAACGCGACCAGGCGGCCGTGGACGCGGCGCTCGCCGAGCTGAAGAAGGCGGCCGAGGGGACGGACAACGTCCTGTACCCGATGAAGACCGCGCTCAAGGAGCGGGCCACCGTCGGCGAGGTGTGCAACGCGCTGCGGGAGGTCTGGGGGACCTACACCCCCTCCGACGCGTTCTAGACGATTCCGCTTCGCGCCGGGCGATTCCGCATCGCGAAACACGAGAGCGGACTGTCGTACCCACGTGCGAGACTCCGTTTCATGCTGGGAGTCACCGATCTGCCGACCTATCTCGCGGGCCTCGTCCTCATCATCCTGCTGCCGGGGCCGAACTCGCTGTACGTGCTGTCCGTCGCCGCCCGCAAGGGCACCCGGACCGGATACAAGGCCGCCGCCGGCGTCTTCACCGGGGACGCGGTCCTGATGACGCTGGCCGCGCTCGGAGCCGCCTCGCTGCTCCAGACCACCCCCCTGCTCTTCATGATCGTGAAGTACGCGGGCGCGGGCTATCTGACCTGGATGGCCATCGGCATGCTGCGGGCCGCGTGGGGGATGTGGCGCGCCCGTGGCGAGCTGACGGCCGAGGAGCCCGAGGCGGCCTCGGCCGCCGCCGGGGAGAACCCGTACCGCCGTGCGCTGATCATCAGCCTCTTCAACCCGAAGGCGATCCTCTTCCTGATCTCCTTCTTCGTGCAGTTCGTGGACCCCGGATACGCCTACCCGGCCCTGTCCTTCCTGGTGCTCGGCTCGCTCCTGCAGCTCGGCAGCTTCCTCTACCTCACGACGCTGATATTCGGCGGGACGCGGCTCGCGGCCGCGTTCCGGCGGCGCAGGCGGCTCTCGGCCGGGGCGACCTCGGCGGCGGGCGCGCTCTTCCTCGGCTTCGCGGCCAAGCTCTCCCTCAGCAGCGCCGCCTGACCCCTCGGCGGTACCGCCTTGACCCTGACACCGTGTGAGGCCGTTCCGTAGGGGGCGTCATGTTCACCATCGGAGACTTCGCCCGGCACGGGCGGGTGTCGGTCCGGATGCTGCGCCACTACGACGCCATCGGGCTGCTGCACCCGGCCCATGTCGACCCGCACAGCGGCTACCGCTTCTACGAGGCCGACCAGCTGGCCCGCCTCAACCGCGTCATCGCGCTCAAGGAGCTCGGCTTCACCCTCGAACAGGTGGGGTCGATCCTCGACGAGCAGGTCGGCGCGGAGGAGCTGCGCGGCATGTTGCGGCTGCGCCAGGCCGAGCTGGAGACGGCCCTGGCGGAGGCGGCGGGACGGCTGGCACAGGTCGGCGCGCGGCTCCGAGCCATCGAGAGCGAGGGACACATGTCCACGCAGGACGTCGTGATCAAGAAGGTTCCGCCGGTGCGGCTCGCCGAGCTGAGCGGAGTGGCGGCAGGATTCGGTCCGGGCGAGATCGGCCCGGTCATCCAGCCGCTGTACGAGCGGCTGTGCGCGGCCCTGGAGGCCGCGGACGTGACCGGCTTCGGTCCCGGGATCGCGTACTACGAGGACGCGGGCCGCGGCGACGGCTCGATCGTCGTGCACGCGGGGATGACGATCCCGGCCGGAGCCGAGCCGGCGGGAGTGGACATCGTCGTGCTGCCGGGCCTGGAGGAGGCGGCCACGGTCGTCCACCGGGGCCCGATGGACGACATCCTGCCGACCGCCCAGACCCTGGCCACCTGGATCGACGCCCACGCCTACCGCTCGGCGGGCTATGCCAGGGAGCTGTATCTGGAGTGCCCGGACGACAAGGCGAAGTGGGTGACGGAGCTCCAGGAGCCGGTCGTCCGCGCGTAGCCGTGAGGCGGAGGGGGTGGGGCCCGCGGGCCC
>NZ_JBHTTQ010000048.1:0-51225 GCF_042794475.1 Streptomyces sp. NPDC056527 | reverse complement strand
CAAAATCCTCGCCCTTACACGCGCTCCGGCCCCGTCCCACACCCAGGTGTCGTACGGGCCCTTCTCTTCAGGTCACACAGCGTCAGCCGTTGCGCTTCCAGCGCGGCTTGTCGTCGCGGCGGCCGAAGGAGCCACCGGTCGAGCCGGTGCCGCGGTGGTCGCCGCCGCGGTGGTCGTCACGACGGCCGTACGGGCGGTCGCCGCCACCGGCGCGGAAGCCGCCCGCGGGGCGGTCGTCGCGACGGTCGCGGTTGAACGGACGGTCACTGCCTCGGTGGCCGCCGGTCGGACGGTCGTCGCGACGGAAGCCACCACCCGACGGACGGTCGTTGTCACGACGGTCGTCGCGACGGAAGCCGCCACGGTCGTCGCGGTTGAAGCCACCCGAGGGGCGGTCGTCGCGGCGGAAGCCACCGGACGGACGGTCGTTGTCACGACGCTCGTTGTCGCGGCGGAAGCCACCGGACGGACGGTCGTCACGGTTGAAGGAACGGCCGCCACGGTCGTCGCGGTTGAAGCCACCCGACGGACGGTCGTCACGGCGGAAGCCACCGGACGGACGGTCGTTGTCACGACGGAAACCACCCGACGGACGGTCGTCACGGCGGAAGCCGCCACCACGGTTGTCGTCGCGACGGAAGCCACCACGGTCACCGCCACGGTCGTCACGGCGGTCGTCGCGGCGGAAGCCGCCACGGTCGCCACCGCGGTCACGGCGCTCGTAGTTGCCCCGCTCGTCGCGGAACGCCGGGCGCTGCTCCTCGCGGCGCTCCTGGACCGGCTCGGACGCGACCACGGCCGCGGCGACCTCGGCCTCGGCGGCCTCCGTCACCTCGGCGACAGCGGCCTCCGGGTCCTCGCCCCGCTCGCGCGCGGAACGGGCGACCAGACGGTCGGCCTCCTCGCGGAGCTCGGCGGCGCGACGGGTCAGACGCTCCAGCTGCTTGGTGAGGTCGGCGACCTCACGCTCGGCCTGCTTGGCGGCGTTGTTCGCGGAGTCGGCCTGGACCTCGGTGAGCGAACGCGCACCGGTGATCTCGGCGACCTCCGGGTCGAACGCGCCGGCGCCGCCCACGATGTGACGCGAGGCGTCGACGCCCGCGTCCTCCATCAGACGGAAGATCTGACGGCGCTGGTGCGGCAGAGCCAGGGAGACCACGACGCCCGAACGGCCGGCACGGGCGGTACGACCCGAGCGGTGCAGGTAGTCCTTGTGGTCACCGGCCGGGTCCACGTTCAGGACCAGGTCGATGCCGTCGACGTGGATACCGCGGGCGGCGACGTCGGTGGCGACCAGCGCGTTGACGTAGCCGTCCTTGAAGTCGGCGAGGACGCGGGTACGGGCACCCTGCGTCATGCCGCCGTGCAGCGCGTCGGCCTTCACGCCGGCCTCGACGAGCTGCTCGGCGATGCGGTCGGCGCCCAGCTGGGTGCGGACGAAGATGATCGTGCGGCCCTTGCGGGCGGCGATGGCGGCCGTGACCGGCGCCTTGTCCTTCGGCTTCACGACGAGGACGTGGTGGGTCATCGTGGTGACGTTGCCCTGGGCGCTGTCGACCTCGTGGCTGACCGGGTTGTTCAGGTAGCGCTTGACCAGCGTGCCGATCTCGTTCTCCATGGTGGCGGAGAAGAGCATGCGCTGGCCGCCCTCGGGGACCTGGTCCAGCAGCTCGGTGACCTCGGGCAGGAAGCCCAGGTCGGACATCTGGTCGGCCTCGTCGAGGACGGCGACCTGGACGTTCTCCAGGGAGCAGGCGCCACGGTTGATGATGTCGCGCAGTCGGCCCGGGGTGGCGACGAGGATGTCGACGCCGCGCTCCAGGGCGTAGATCTGGTTGCCCATGGACGTACCGCCGCAGACGACCTTGATCTTCAGGCCGAGCACGTCGCCGTACGGCTGGAGGGCGTCCGCGACCTGCATCGCGAGCTCACGGGTCGGGGTGAGGATGACCGCGCGGGGCTTCTTCTTCTCGGTGTGGCCGCCGGCCAGCTGGGCCAGGGTCGGCAGACCGAAGGAGAGGGTCTTGCCGGAGCCGGTGCGGCCGCGGCCGAGGATGTCCTTGCCGGCCAGGGCGTCCGGGATGGTCGCCGCCTGGATCGGGAAGGGGGTGGTCACGCCGTTCTGCGCGAGCTTGCGCACGACGCCCTCGGGCAGGCCCAGGTCGGCGAAGGTGACGGTGGGCTCGGAGGACTCGGCCTCGGTGACGTCGGAAGCCTCGGTCTCGACGATCTCGGTGGCCTCTACGGCCTCGACGATCTCGTCGTTCTCGGGCATGACGGCGTGGTCAGAACTGAAAATGGACATGCGAAATGCGAAACCTTCCGGAGTCTCGGCACGCGCCCGTCAACTCCGTGAAAATCGCAAATCGACCGCCTCAATGCGGTCCAGCCACGGCTAGGGAGAGTACGCGCCACGCGGCGCTCTTCTGTGTCGGCGCCGGGCAATGGGATCAAACGATCTACCACCATACGCACCCTCCCCCACCTATGGCAAACCGGACTCCGTCACACCGGTCCGACCTGCGGCGATGCCTCCGGCTCCACCGACGCGCCCGGCCCGTCCGCCGCCTTCATGGCACCCATGTGGGTGTCCGCGCCCGGCGTCGAGGTGGGTGCGTCGGTCGGCTGCGTGGTGGGCTCCGCGCTCGGGGTCGGCTCGGGCTCCGGCTCCGGGGTCGGCGTGGGCGTCGGCTCCGGCGGATCGACCGGCGGTGGCGTGACCTCGCCACCCGGCGCGCTGGGTCCACCGGCCCCACCCGCCCCACCGGGCTCCTGGCCGGGCTTCGGCCCGCTCCCCGGGCCCACCGGCGAGTCCGGTGCCGGCTTGCCTGAGGGCGACGCGGATCCGCTCGGCACCGGCGAGGCCGAACCGGCCCCGTCCGCGTCCGGCCCGCTCTTCCCTCGGCCCCCGGCCCCGCCGTGCCGGCCCGACATCCCGACCCCGCCGTCCGACTCGGCCGCCACGCCCTGCTTCCCCGCGGACTTGCTGGGCGCCGGCTTCGCACCCTCGTCACTCACACTCATACAGCCGCTCATACCGGCACAGGCGGCGACCGCCAACGCGGTCGCGGCCCATCTCACGCGGGTGGGCAAAGGGCGCACGGAGGGCACCTCCAGGACATATCGTGCAGAGCGGGGAACGTAGCGTCCTGCCCAACTCCCCCGACACCACAAGGGACACGCCCGGGCGCGCCCCGGCACCACGGACCCCTCCGCCACCGCCCCGGCCGCCATGGAGTCGCCACAAAGCCTCCACAGGGCCCGCCCAAACCCCCCTGTATCCTCACTCCCTGTAACGGTGACCTGTCTCCTGGGGCGGATGCGGCGTCGAAATTCGCACTTTCACAGGTCGGCGGCGCCGCTTGCCATCGAAGTGTCGGATCCCAGAGTGCGACCGAACAGCCGGGCTGGCCCTCAGCCCTCAGCCTTCAGCCGCGCTGGGCAACGGGGGAGGAGGGGTTCATGCATCCCCTCAGCGTCATGGTCGTCGACGACGACAAGCTGCTGCGCCACGGCCTGCAGCGCATCCTGGAGAGCGCCGGGGACATCACCGTGCCCGTGGTGTGCGGCGGGGACGAGGCGGTGGAACTGGCCGTACGGCACCGGCCCGGTATCGCGTTGGTCGACATCCACATGGGCGACATCGACGGGATCGACGTGCTCAAGGCGCTGCGGGCGCTGGACGAACCGCCCGTGGTGGCCATGCTGACCGGGTTCGGGACCAACGAGAACGTCTCCCGTGCGCTGGCCGCGGGGGCCGCCGGGTTCTTCCTCAAGGATGCTGCGGTCCGGGAGTTGATCCCGGGAGTCCGTCTCCTCGCGGCCGGGGGCAGTGCCCTCTCCTCGCGTGTGGCGCGATCGATGGCCAGGGCGCCCGCCTCCGATGCCGCGTTCGCCGGGGCGCCGCTGTCCAGCCTGGCCGACGCCCCGCTGACCGACCGGGAGCGGGAGGTGCTCTCCCTGCTGTCCGCGGGACTGACGAACGGCGAGATCGCCGGGCGGCTCACCCTGAGCGTGGCCACGATCAAGGACCACGTGAGCTCCGTCCTGGGCAAGCTCGGCGCGGCCAACCGCATCCAGGCGGCGGTCCTCGCCCACACCCGCCCGGCAGGCAGGGGCGGCGGGGAGCCGCGATGAGGTGGCGTCCGCCGACGTGGGCGGTGGATGCCACGTTCGTCGCCGTCGCCGCCGCGGAGCTGGGGACGGTACTGGGCCGCATCGGCCCGGCGGCGGTCGGCGTGTACTCCCTGGCGGTGGCTTCGCTGGCGGTACGGCGGCGGTGGCCGCTCGCCGTGGTCCTCACGACCCTGCCCGCCGCCGTCCACGGCTATCTGTGGCTGGCGCCGATGATCGCCCTCGGCACCGCGGCCTCCCTGCTGCCCCGGAGGCGCGTGGTCTACGGCTGCGCCGCCCTGTTGTTCCTCGCGCCGTTCGTCCAGGTCGAGGAAGCCGAGGAAGCGGGCCCGGCCAGGGAGGAGTGGGCCGTCGACGAATGGGCGGAGGACGACTTTCCGATGGACGAATGGGCCGACGCCCTTCTCGGTCACGCCCTGTTCTGCGCGGGACCGACGGCGCTCGGCCGGCTCGCCCGTACCCGGCGTGAACTCGCCACGCACCTCGCCGAGCTGGTCGCGAGCCGGGAGCGGGAGCGTGCCGTGGCGGCCGAGCGGGCCGTCGTCGCCGAACGGGCCCGGCTCGCCCGCGAGATCCACGACGTGGTGTCCCACCAGGTGAGCCTGATCGCCGTGGAGGCCGGGGCGCTCCAGCTCACCGCCGCCGACGCCGAGGCCCGCGGCAGCGGCGAGCGGATCGGGGCGCTCAGCACCAGGACCCTGGAGGAGCTGCGCGACATGCTGGGCGCACTGCGCGTCCCGGATTCCCGGGACGGCCCGCCCGGCCTCGCCGAGCTGCCCGCACTCGTCGCCGACAGCGGGATCGCCGTCCTCGACGGGGAGCCGCCCGAGCCCGTGGGGGCTGCGGCGGCCGAGACCGGCCGGGCGGCCTTCCGGATCGTCCAGGAATCCCTGACCAATGCGTCCAAGCACGCGCCCGGCAGCACGGTCCGGGTCAGCGTCACGGCCGAGCCGGCCGCCGGTGTCCTGGTGGTCGAGGTGGTCAACGGCCCACCGCCCGTGCGTGTCCCCGCGCCGCGGACCGGCGCCCGGCCGCCCGTCTCCGGCTACGGCCTGGTCGGCCTGGCCGAGCGGACGGCCGTACTCGGCGGCACCCTGCTCAGCCGCCCGACGGCGGACGGCGGCTTCGAGGTCCGGGCGGAGCTGCCCTGGCCCGGCACCACCCACCGGACGCTGCCCGGACCCGCCGGTTCGGGGAACCCCCGCCGGCCGACCCCCCGGTGAGAACCGGTCCAAGGGCGGATGTTCACCCGCTGAGCGAGATGCCATGATCCATCGAAGAGAATGCCTTCCGGTCTGACCGCCGGGAGGTATACGGGGAATGCAAGTGAACACAATGGGGGCACACCATGCCGACTTCCGGAGGGCATCGTGGGCAAGCACGTCAGACCTTTCCGACCACGGTCGACGTAACCGATCTGGAGCGTCTCACCGCGCGGGAACGTGAAGTACTGCACGCTCTGGCGCACGGAGAGACGAACCGGGTACTCGCGCGAAGATTCGGCATAGCCGAGCGCACGGTCAAAGCCCATATCACCAGCGTCGTACGGAAATTGGAGTTGAGCTCACGGATCGAAGCGACTCTGGTTTCGCTTCACCACCAGGATCGCCTGAACAGTTGCGATCATCCCTCACTCGGTGCCCCGGAATCCATTGCCTCATGAGGCAATGCCCCTGAGGGTCATGCCCTTTGAGGCAATGGCGGGCATCCCCTTCCAAGGCCAAGATCGAGAAGTGCCTCGGCAGCGAATGCCGTGGCTCTCGTATGGGAAGGGAAGTACCGAGTAATGAACCGCTCGTTCGTCCGCCGCGCCCTGCCGGCGGCCGCAGTCTCCTCCGCCGTCCTCGGCGCCTTCATGGTGGCCGCGGTGGCCGCCCCGCTCTTCCTCAAGAGCACCTTCAAGATGAGCAGCGACTCCGCGTCGGTCGCCTACCAGTCGATCATGGCGGGCATGGACGTCGCTTCGGCCATCGGTCTCGTCTCCGGTGGTCTGGCCATCGGCGGCGTTCTCATCTTCGCCGCGAAGCAGGCCATCAAGAAGGGCGGCCGCAAGGCCTTCATCGCCTGACGTACGGCATTTTGATGAACGGCTCGCCGGGACTCCGCCACTCGCGGAGTCCCGGCGAGTCCGGGCAGAACAGGCGGAGAACATGACCGAGAACATGACCGAGAGGAAGGCCGGGCTCTTCCGCCGTCAATGGCCGAGCCTTCTCTGCGGCGCACTGCTCTGGTTCGCCGCTTTCGCCGTCGGGTGGGCCAATTCCCCCACAGACCCGACGGACATGACACGTATTCGAAGAGAACCCAGCGGGACTCTCTTCCTGGAGATCCTGGGGACGAACGTCAGCGTCTCCGCCGCGCTGTTCCTGGGCGTGGTCACCGCGGGTCTGGCGACCCTGCCGGCCGCCATCGTCAGCGGGGCGCTCGCCGGATACAGCTGGGGCCAGGCCCTGCCGCTGCTGGGCGGCGACGGGTTTGCCCGCCATCTGCTCCCGCACATGCCGCTCGAACTGGCGTCGATCGCGGTCGCCGCGGGCGCGGGTCTCGTACCGCTGGTCGCCTGGGTGCGCTCCGGGATCGGGCGGCGACGGCTCGACCGGGCCGGCTGGTGGCTGCAGTTCGTCGACGCCAGCCGTCTGTGGGGAGTGTCCCTGTTGGGTCTTGTAGCAGCTGCGGGAGTGGAGACATGGGTGAGTACGTAGACCGGGCGCCGCGCACGAGCGGGCTTCCGGTCCTTCCGGCAGAACCGGCGGAGGCCGCGGAGCGGAGTGCGGTGGAGGCTGGGCAGCCCGGTCCCCGCGACCCGTCCGACGGCCTCTGGGCGCGGCTGCGGACCCGGCGCGGGCATGCGCTCGGCATCATCGTGCTGCTGTTCGCCACCGCTCTGTTCAGCTGGCCGCTGCATGCCGAGATACGCGCCCAGGTCGAGACGCGGCTGCCCGACGCTCCCGAGGGGGCGCTGGGGATCGGTGCGGCCGTCGGCTGGTCCACCGCGACCCTGGCCAACATCGCCACGGTCGGAGTGCTCGCGGTTCTCTTCGGCGTCCTGGGCGCGCTGGGGATGAAGTGGGCCGCTCCCTCGGAGGAGTTCACCGCGCAGCGGAGGACGTTCACCCTCGCCTGGGCACTCTTCGTCCTCGTGAAACTGGTCGGCTGGACCCTGCTCGCGCCCCTGCTGGGCGGAGAGGCGGCCCAGGCCGTGCCGTCGCTGACCCGGATCGACTGGGCCCTGCCGCTGCTCTTCGGCGCGCTGCTGTGGGCCGCCCGGGCCGCGGGGCGCGCGCCCTGGCCGCGTGCCTGCGCGGTGGCATGCGCGGTCACGGGACTGTACGTGGGAAGCCTGCTGGCGCTGCCCTCGTGAGCCGCGGCTGAACCTGCCGGGCCGACGATCCGTCTAACCGACCGCAAGAACGCGACCGCGAGAACCCGACCACTCGAACCGTCCCGACCCGCCCGCACCGCCGGAGAGCCGTGATCCACCGCTTTGTCTTCAGCATCCTGGGAAACCGGAAGCTCATCGAATTCGCCCTGCGCTGCTGGACCGCGATCACGGAAGGGCTGGCCCATCCGGGCTTCCGTATCGCGGGCGGCTCGGCGGCCACGGCGGCCGGGGTCTGCGCCCTCGCGTACGTCGTCCGCTTCCGCGCGACCGTCGAGGAGACCCGCCACGCGGTGGAGACCTCCACCGACCTCTCCGGCGACCCCGGCGACGTGATGGACATCGTCCAGCTCCTGAGCATCGTGTGGCTGATCACCGGGATCGTCCTCGTCGTGGTCGGCCTGCTGGTGGCGGTCGCGCGATCCGGGAGCCTGCTGCTCATCGTCGGCGGGGTGGTGTGGTGGGCGCCGCTGGGGTTCCTCGCGCTGAACCTCCCGGCGGCCTCGGGGCTGCACGCGCTCGCCGGCGTGTTCCTGGCGCTCCTCATCCCCGCTGTGCTGCTCTGTCCCGCCGAGCGGTACGCCGGAAGCGGACGACGCCGGACGGAGCCCCAGCCCGATGAAGCCTGAGCCCCGTCCCGACGCCATGGGGGCGCCGACGGGGATACGGGTGGGGATACGGCCCTGGAGCCGTACCGTCTTCGTGCTCTGCCTGGCCGACCTGCGCAGGCGCCTCAACCTGACGGCGGGCCCCGGGGCCGCCGGGCGCAGCCGCCGCCGTATCGCCGGGCTCGTCCTGGGCGCGGGCGCCGCGGCCGGCTTCGGGGCCCTGTTCCTGCTGGGGCGCACGCTCGGAGCCCTCGCGCCGGCACGGTCCGCGACCGCCGACGATCTGGCGGCCTGGACCTGGATCCCCGCCGCGCTCTGGGTCCTCCATCAACTTCTCAGCGCCGAACCGGCGTTGGGGCGCTCCCTGGTACTGCCTCCGGACGAGTCGGTGCTGCGGACGCTGCCGGTCGACCGGGGGCAGCTGTTCACCGCGCGCCTGGTGCTGCCCGCGGCCGGGATCGGGCTCGCGGTGCTGCTCGCCGCCGGCGCGGTCGCGGTGCCCTGGCTCGCGGCCACCGACCCGGGCCGGGAGCTGCTGCCCGCGCTGCTGGTCAACCTGTGCGGCGCGGTCGCGGCCGCCGCTGCCCTGCGGGCGTTGCTGGTCAGCGCGTTCATGGTGCGGGTGGTCCGGGTGGCCCATCTGCCCCGGCTGGTCCTCGCGGCGGTGGCGGGCTGGCTCCTCGGCAGACTCGCGGCTCCGCTGCTCGGGGCGCTCGGGTCGACACCCGGCCAGGCCGAGTCGCGGCTGGCGCGGCTGCTCGGGCAGGTACTCACCGACAGCCGTCCCCAGCTGTGGACGGACATGCACACCCCGGGCCGGCTGGCGTGGACGGCCGCCGGATACCTCGCACTGGTCGTGGCCGCGGGGACGGCCGTCACGCTACGGGTCCGTGCCACCGCCCGCCGCGACGCACCGGGCGCCCGCCCCACCGAGGCCCGGCCGCCCACCTCCTCCCGGCTCGCCCTGCCCACCACGTCGCCGCTGGCGATCTGCCTGCGCCTGGCCTGGGCGCGGCTCCGGCGCGGTGCCCCCGCGGCGGTCGGCGGTGCGGCCCGGCTGCAACGGCTGAGCATGCTGCTCGGAACGGCCTGTGCGAGCGCCGCGGCCGCCGCCCCCGCGCCGCCCTGGCAGCTGCCGGTCCCCGCGCTCGCCGGCCTGCTGGTGGCGGTCTCGCTGATCGCCACGGGCGAGGTGATGCAGGTCTGCGGCATCGAGGCGGAGCGCGGCTGCTGGGACGTCCTGCGCCAGTCCCCCCTGCCGACCGGGGCCTGGCCCGCGGCCAAGGCCGTCGTCTCCGCCCTGGGGGTACTGGCCGTGACCACGCCGTTCTACCTCGGCGCCGCCGCGCTCTGCGGAGTACGGGGAGGCGACTGGGCGGTGGTGCTCCTCGCCCTGCCCGTGGTGGCGCTCGGTGTGGGCTGCGCGATGGTCCTCACCTGGTACGCGGTCCCGCGCACCGAGAGCTTCGAGGGGGCCAGGGTGACCCGGGCCCCGGCGGCGGACGTGGTCGAGGGCGTACTCGCCGCGCTGCTCACCGCCCCGGTGACCGGCGGCCTGGCGCTGTGCGCCGCCGCGGCGGCGCACAGCGGCACGCTCGGCACCTGCCTGCTCGCGCTCGTCCTGGCGGCGTACGTGCTGGGGCTGCGCCGGCTGAGCCGCAGCGATCTGCCCACGCTCCCCGCCACGGCGCGAGCGCGACACAATCCACGGACTACGGGGGAACTGAAGTGATCGACATCGCCGGCCTGACGGTCCGGCTCGGGGACAGCGAGATCCTCGGCGGCCTCACCACGCGGGTCGCGGAAGGGGAAGCCGTCCGGCTGGCCGGCCCCAACGGCTGCGGCAAGAGCACCCTCCTGAACGTCCTCGCGGGACTCCGGGCCCCGGCGACAGGAGAGGTCACGGTCTGCGGCCGCTCCCCCCGGCACCGGTCCGTGCGAGCGGTGCGCGGCTTCCTCCAGGAGCCTCCCCCGCTGTACGAACAGCTCACCGCGCGCGAACAGCTGGGCCTGGTGGCCGGGTTGTGGGGCGTACGTCCGCGTCTCCTGCTGGAGCGGGCCGACGCGCTCGGGCTCGCACGCCACCACGACGTCCTCGTGGGCGAACTCTCCCTCGGGCAGCGCAAGAAGCTCGGCTACGTGTGCGCCACCGCGCACGAGCCCCGCCTCCTGCTCCTCGACGAGCCCTTCAACGGTCTGGACTCCGCCGCTGTCACCGCCGTGTCCAAGGACCTGGCCCGCTGGAAGCGCGAGGGCCGGACCATGATCCTCGTCTCCCACACCGACCCCGCCGAAGGGCTCCTCGACCGCACCCTGGACCTCGGCGCCCCAAGCCCCCGGGCAACCCTCCGACCGACAGGAGGCGGCGCGTGATCGAGGTACGGAATCTGGTGAAGTCGTACGGGGGGAGGCGGGTCCTGAACGGCCTGTCCTTCCAGGTCGCTCCGGGGCGGGTGACCGCGTTCCTCGGCCCCAACGGCGCCGGCAAGTCGACCACCCTGCGCATGATCACGGGCGCGGGACGGCCGGACTCCGGCAGCGCCACCGTGCTCGGGGTGCCCTACCAGGACCTCGCGTCGCCGCTGCGCTCCGTAGGGACGCTGCTCGACGCGGCGGCGGTGCATCCGGCCCGCAGCGCGCGCGGCCATCTCGACTGGCTCGCCAGGACCCACCGGCTGCCTCGCGACCGCGTGGTGGAGGTGCTGGAGCTCGTGGGCCTGTCCTCCGTGGCCCGGCAGCCGCTGCGCGGCTTCTCGCTGGGCATGCGGCAGCGGCTCGGCATCGCGGCCGCCCTGATCGGCGACCCCGAGATCCTCATCCTGGACGAGCCGATGAACGGACTCGACCCGGAGGGCATCCGCTGGCTGCGCGGGCTGCTGCGGGCCCTGGCCGACCAGGGGCGGACCGTGCTGGTCTCCAGCCACCTGATGAACGAGATGGCGGCCACGGCCGACCACGTCCTGGTCATCGGCCGGGGCCGGGTGCTCGCCGACGGAGCCATCGGCGAGCTCACGGGACGCGCGACGAGCGGCGTCCGTCTGGGCTCGCCCGACCTGACGGAACTCGCCGAGGTCCTGCGGACGGCGGGCGGACAGGTCGCGTACGACGGCGACACGGCGGCCGTGGTGACCGGGCTGACCTCCGGCGGTATCGGCGACCTCGCCGCGGTCCACGGCTTCCGTGTCCACGAACTCACCCCGATCCGCCCGGGCTTGGAGGAGATCTACCTCCAACTGACCGACGAGGCCACGGAGTACCGAGCCTCGCCGCACCACAAGGACACGCGAGAGGAACGGGGAGCAGCAGTGGACAGGGAGCGCGAGAAGGTGGCTGGCCGTGCGTGACGCGATGGCCGCCGAGTGGATCAAGCTCCGCTCGGTGCGCTCCAACTCGGCACTGCTGCTCGGCGGAAGCGCGATCACCGTGCTGACCGGGGTGCTGGTCTGCCTGCTGATCGGCTCCGAGTTCCGGCGGGCGGCACCCGACGACCGGATGGGTTTCGACCCGATCGGCCTGTCCTTCACCGGGGTCCAGTTCGGCCAGCTGGCCGTGGCCGTCCTCGCCGTGCTGGCGGTCGGCTCGGAGTTCGGCACCGGAATGATCCGCACCTCACTCGCCGCGGTACCGCGCCGGGGCAGGCTGCTGGCCTCCAAGCTCGCCGTGCTGGGGCTCGTCGGGCTGGCCTGGGGGCTGGCCACCGGGCTGATCTCGGTACTGGCGGCCACCCAGGCCCTGGGCGCGGAGCTGTCCACCCTGCCGCCGGCCACCGTCGCCCGCGCCGTGGCCGGGGCCGGGATCTACGCCGCGCTGCTCGCCGTGCTCGCCGGGGCGGTCACCTTCGTGACCCGTCGCTCCATCGGCGCCCTCGGCATCCTTCTGCCCATGCTGTTCCTGGTCTCCGGCATCCTGGCAGCGTCCTCGCGGCTGCGCCCGCTGGCCCGGCTGCTGCCGGACCGCGCGGGACTGCAGCTGATGCAGGCCCACCACGAGGCCGGGGACCTCACCCCGGCGGCGGGGGGCGCGGTGCTGCTGCTGTGGACGGCCGCCGTGGTGACGCTGGCGTACGTACTGTTCCGGCGGCGCGAGGCATAGGAGCGAGGAGGGCGGGGAATCGGGCCGGGCGACGCGGATCCGCCCCACTCGTCCGGCGACGCCCCGGAACCGGTTCGGCCATGCGCCCCGCAACCGGGCGGCCGTCACGGACAATGGCGGTGTGCTGGAGATGACACGCGACACGTTCGAAGAGCTGGTGGCCCAGGCCCTGGACACGATCCCGCCGGAACTCACGCGGGTCATGGACAACGTGGCCGTGTTCGTGGAGGACGAACCCGACCCCTCGGACCCCGAACTCCTCGGGCTCTACGAGGGCACGCCGCTCACCGAGCGAGGGGAGTGGTACGCCGGTGTCCTGCCGGACCGCATCTCCATCTACATGGGCCCCACCCTGCGCTACTGCGAGAGCCAGGAGGACGTGGTCCACGAGGTCGCGGTGACCGTGGTGCACGAGATCGCCCACCATTTCGGCATCGACGACGAGCGGCTCCACGAGCTGGGCTGGGGCTGACGGGAGCGGCGGTCCTGCCTCCGGAGTAAACCGTTTTGGCGATAGCGGCCGCCATCCCATATGCTTCTCACGTCCCCGACGCGCTGCGAAGCGCGCAGGTGAGCCCCTAGCCCTCATCGTCTAGTGGCCCAGGACGCCGCCCTTTCAAGGCGGTAGCACGGGTTCGAATCCCGTTGGGGGCACGCAACATCCTGTGCGAGACTGGTGCTCGCACATCGCAAGGTCCTGTGGAGCAGTTGGTTAGCTCGCCACCCTGTCAAGGTGGAGGTCGCGGGTTCAAGTCCCGTCAGGATCGCTGAGGCTGGAAACAGTCTCGTGGCTGGGTAGCTCAGTTGGTACGAGCGATCGCCTGAAAAGCGATAGGTCGCCGGTTCGACCCCGGCCCCAGCCACAAAGAGAAGGCCCCGTTCGAGAGAACGGGGCCTTCTTCGTGTCCGTGGCGGGACGGGCGGGGCACCCGGTCGGCGGACCGGGCGCCCCCACTCCTCAGGCCGCGCGGCGGCGCCCCCGCCACGCCCGGACCGCGAGCACCACCGCCACCACCGCGACGACGGCCACCAGCAGGGCCCAGTCCGGCACCGAACGGCTCAACGACCCCACCCGCTCCTCCACGGCGAACGAGTCGTCCACCGACAGCAGCCCCGGCAGCGCGGTCGTGCCGTCGAAGACCAGGAAGAGCGTGCCGAGCACCACGAAGAAGAGCCCCGACAGCAGCGAGGTCGTGTGCAGCTCGAAGCGGCCGACGCGGACCGTCCGCCCGCGCAGCCAGCGACGCCGGCCCAGCTCGTACCGCTCCCAGAGCAGCGCGAGCAGGAAGAGCGGCACCGCCATGCCCAGCGCGTACACCGCCAGGAGCAGCCCTCCGTACACGGGGCTTCCGCTCAGCGCCGCCACCGTCAGGACGCTGCCGAGGATCGGACCCGCGCAGAAGCCGGCGAGGCCGTAGACCAGGCCGAGGGCGTAGACCGAGACGGCCGTCGTGGGGCGGATCCGGCCGCTGACCTCCGCGATCCGGCGCGAGGCGAAGCCCATCCCGAGGATCTGGAGCACGCCGAGCACGATGATCGTCCAGCCGCCGAGCGCCACGAGCAGATCCCGGTGCCCGTAGAAGAGCCGCCCGGCGAACGAGCCGGCCGCCCCGAGCGGGACGAGCGTGGTCGCCAGACCGGCGTAGAAGATCCCGGTACGGGCGACCAGCCGGCTCGTCGAGTCGATCGAGTACGCGAAGAAGGCCGGGAGCAGCAGGGCGCTGCACGGGCTCAGCAGGGCGAGGAGACCACCGAGGAACGCGGCCAGATAGCCGATGTCGGAGGTCATCGGCTCCCCTTCGGCGCCTTCGCCGCCTTCGCGGCCGCGTCGATCGCCTCCGTGAAGGTCTCCATCGGCTGCGCCCCGGCGATCGGCCGCCCGTTGACCAGGAACGACGGGGTCGAGGTCGCGCCCAGCGAGTACCCCTGCTCCTGGTCCTTGCTCACCGCCGCCTTCGCCGCCGCGCCGTCCGTGTCCTTCGCGAAGCGGGCGAGGTCGGGGACCCCGGCCTCCTCGGCGAGCGCGGTCAGCCGCTCCTTGCCGAAGCCCTGCTCCTTCGCGCCCTCGGCGTAGGCCGCCCTGTGGAACTCCCAGAACCGGCCCTGCTGCCCCGCCGCCCACGACGCCCGGGCCGCCGCCTCCGACTCCTCGCCGAAGATGGGGAAGTTCCGCCACTCGATGCGCAGGGTGCCGTCGTCGACGTACTTCTTGATCAGCTCGGGCTCGGTGTCGCGGGCGAACTGCCCGCAGTAGCCGCACTTGAAGTCGGCGTACTCGATCAGGACGACGGGCGCGTCGGCCCGCCCCAGGGCTAGCTTGTCGGAGGCGTCGCGCCGGGCGTACGCCTCCAGCTCGGGGTAGACGCCGTCGGCCGGGTCGGCGGAGACCTCGGCGACGGCCGACGGACCGGAGGAGCCCTCGGACGCGGGCTTGGTCGCGGTGTAAGAGACGACTCCGAGGAGCGCGGCGGCGAGGGCCACCCCGGAGACGATCACGATCGGCTTGGACTTGGACATGCGGAAAGGCTCCTGAACACGACGGGAGAGGACGGACGACGACGGCGGTCGGCCCTCTACACGCGCAGGATCGACAGCTCCACGGGTGACGGTGGTACGAGCTCCGGCGGCTCGGGACCCGGCAGCGGGTCGCGTGGGGCAGCATCCGCGCCCCAGACGCCACCGGCCGTCCGCTCGCCCGCCAAGGCGGGCAGCAGCTCCCCGAAGCCGTTCGGGCGCGGCGGCGTGGCCGGCCGGGCGGCGCCGTCGGCGGTGTGACCCTGGCCGCAGCCCGGCGACGCGCTCCCCGCCTCCACGACCACCGCGGTGCTCGCCACCGCCGTCGTCGTCCCACACGCCAGGACCCCGAACACCACTCCCACCAGCGCGGCGAGCGCCGCGAACGCGCGGACGGTGCGGGACATGGGGGTACCTCTCGGCTCGACGTGCCCGAAATATTACGGGCCGGACCCAGCGGAAATCGGTTCGCCCGTTCTCGGCCCGGGGTGCGATCCTGGATTCCGTATGTCTACTTCCTTCGCCGCCCTCCAGTCCGTCCTGGCCGAGGTCTCGCTGCGGGACGCCCACCGGCTCGGCCGCCGCCTCGAGGGCGCCCGCCGCATCCGCAAGCCCGAGGCCCGTGAGGCCGTCCTGGACGAGATCGCCGCCGAGGCCGGCAAGGCCAAGGAGCGCGTCGACGGGCGGGCCTCCCGCGTGCCCGCCGTCACGTACCCCGAGCAGCTCCCGGTCTCGCAGAAGAAGGACGCGATCCTGGAGGCGATACGTGACCACCAGGTCGTGATCGTCGCCGGTGAGACGGGTTCCGGAAAGACGACGCAGATCCCCAAGATCTGTCTGGAGCTGGGCCGGGGCGTCCGGGGCATGATCGGCCATACGCAGCCGCGCCGGATCGCCGCCCGCACGGTCGCCGAGCGGGTCGCGGAGGAGCTCAAGACCCCGCTGGGCGAGGCGGTCGGCTGGAAGGTCCGCTTCACCGACCAGGTGAACCCCGACGCGACCTTCGTGAAGCTGATGACCGACGGCATCCTGCTCGCCGAGATCCAGACCGACCGCGAGCTGCGCGCCTACGACACGATCATCATCGACGAGGCCCACGAGCGGTCCCTCAACATCGACTTCCTGCTCGGCTATCTGGCCCAGCTGCTGCCCAAGCGCCCCGACCTCAAGGTCGTCATCACCTCCGCGACCATCGATCCCGAGCGCTTCTCCCGCCACTTCGGCGAGGCGCCGATCGTCGAGGTCAGCGGTCGGACGTACCCGGTCGAGGTCCGCTACCGGCCCCTCCTGGAGGAGGACTCCGAGGAATCGGACCGCGACCAGATCACCGCCATCTGCGACGCCGTCGACGAGCTCCAGTCCGAGGGCCCCGGCGACATCCTCGTCTTCCTCTCCGGCGAGCGGGAGATCCGCGACACCGCGGACGCGCTGATCAAGAAGCAGCTCCGGAACACCGAGGTCCTCCCCCTCTACGCCCGCCTCTCCCACGCCGAGCAGCACCGCGTGTTCCAGGCGCACACCGGCCGCCGGATCGTCCTCGCCACCAACGTGGCCGAGACCTCGCTGACCGTCCCCGGCATCAAGTACGTGATCGATCCGGGCACCGCCCGCATCTCGCGCTACTCCCACCGGACCAAGGTCCAGCGCCTGCCGATCGAGCCGGTCAGCCAGGCCAGCGCCAACCAGCGCAAGGGCCGCTGCGGCCGTACCTCCGACGGCATCTGCATCCGGCTCTACTCCGAGGACGACTTCCTCACCCGCCCGGAGTTCACGGACGCCGAGATCCTCCGGACGAACCTGGCCTCCGTCATCCTCCAGATGACCGCGGCCGGCCTCGGCGAGATCGAGAAGTTCCCCTTCATCGACCCGCCGGACCACCGCAACATCCGCGACGGCGTACAGCTCCTCCAGGAGCTCGGGGCCCTGAACCCCGCGGAGAAGGATCCGAAGAAGCGGCTGACCGAGCAGGGCCGCAAGCTCTCCCAGCTCCCGGTCGACCCCCGCCTGGCCCGGATGGTCCTGGAGGCCGACAGGAACGGCTGCGTACGGGAGGTCATGGTGATCGCGGCCGCGCTCTCCATCCAGGACCCCCGCGAGCGCCCCGCGGAGAAGCAGGCCCAGGCCGACCAGCAGCACGCCCGCTTCAAGGACGAGACCAGCGACTTCCTCGCCTTCCTCAACCTCTGGCGCTACATCCGCGAGCAGCAGAAGGAGCGCGGTTCCAGCTCCTTCCGCCGGATGTGCAAGCAGGAGTACCTGAACTTCCTGCGCATCCGCGAGTGGCAGGACATCTACGCGCAGCTGCGTACGGTCGCCAAGCAGATGGGGATCCACCTCAACGAGGAGGACGCGCCGGAGCAGTCCGTGCACACCTCCCTGCTCGCGGGGCTCCTCAGCCACATCGGCATGAAGGACGTGAAGGAAGGCGCGAAGAACGAGTACCTGGGCGCCCGCAGCGCCAAGTTCGCCGTCTTCCCGGGCTCGGCGCTCTTCAAGAAGCCCCCGCGCTTCGTCATGTCGGCCGAGCTGGTGGAGACCTCGCGCCTGTGGGCCCGGGTCAACGCGAAGATCGAGCCGGAGTGGATCGAGCCGCTCGCCCAGCACCTGATCAAGAAGACGTACAGCGAGCCGCACTGGGAGAAGGACCAGGCGGCCGTCATGGCGATCGAGAAGGTGACGCTCTACGGCGTGCCGATCGTCACCGACCGCAAGGTGAACTACGGCCGGATCGACCCCGAGGCGAGCCGCGACCTCTTCATCCGCAACGCGCTCGTCGAGGGCGACTGGCGCACGCACCACAAGTTCTTCGCCGACAACCGCAAGCTCCTCACCGAGGTCGAGGAGCTGGAGCACCGCGCCCGGCGCCGGGACATCCTCGTCGACGACGAGACGCTCTTCGACTTCTACGACAAGCGGGTGCCCGAACACGTCGTGTCGGGCGCGCACTTCGACTCCTGGTGGAAGCACAAGCGCCGTGAGGAACCGGAGTTCCTCGACTTCGAGCGCGAGATGCTCATCAACGAGAAGGCCGCCGGGGTCACGAAGGACGACTATCCGGACTCCTGGCGGCAGGGGCCGCTGAAGTTCCGGGTGACGTACCAGTTCGAGCCGGGCGCGGACGCCGACGGTGTGACCGTCCACGTCCCGCTCCAGGTCCTCAATCAGGTCACGGACGAGGGCTTCGACTGGCAGATCCCGGGTCTGCGCGAGGAGGTCGTCACGGAGCTGATCCGTTCGCTCCCGAAGCCGATCCGCCGCAACTACGTGCCGGCGCCGAACTTCGCGACCCGCTTCCTGGACTCGGCCGTCCCCCGCCAGGAGCCGCTGCCGGTGACGCTCGCCCGCGAGCTGCACCGGATGGGCGGGGTCCCGGTCTCGCCGGACGACTTCGACCTGTCCCGGATCCCCGACCATCTGAAGATCACCTTCCGGATCGTCGACGAGCGGCGCCGCAAGCTCGCGGAGGACAAGGACCTGGAGGCGCTGAAGCTGAAGCTGCGCCCCAAGGCCCGCCAGGCCCTCTCCAAGGCCGCCGCGGCGGCCACCGCGGGCCCGGACGGCTCCGGCCAGTCCCTGGAGCGCACGGGCCTCACGGAGTGGACGATCGGCACGCTCACGAAGGTCTTCGAGACCCGGCGCGCCGGGCAGCCGGTCAAGGCGTTCCCGGCGCTCGTCGACGCCGGCGACACCGTCTCCGTAAGGCTCTTCGACACGGAGGCCGAGCAGGCGCAGGCGATGTGGCGGGGCACCCGGAAGCTGATCCTGCTGAACATCCCGGTGAACCCGGCGAAGTTCGCCTCGGACAAGCTGACCAACCAGCAGAAGCTCGCCCTGTCCCGTAACCCGCACGGCTCGATCCAGGCGCTCTTCGACGACTGCGCGACCGCGGCCGCCGACAAGCTGATCGCCGACCACGGCGGTCCGGTCTGGGACGAGGAGTCCTTCCGGAAGCTGTACGACAAGGTCCGCGCCGACCTCGTCGACACGACCGTCCGCACGGTGAGCCAGGTCCAGCAGATCCTGGCGGCCTGGCAGGCCTGTGAGCGGCGCCTGAAGGCCACGAACAGCCTGGCCCTCATCAACAACCTGGCGGACGTGCGCGAGCAGCTGGCGTGGCTGATGCCGGCCGGCTTCGTCACGAAGACCGGGCTGGGGCGGCTGCCGGACCTGATGCGCTATCTGGTGGCGGTGGACCGACGGCTGCAGCAGATGCCGACGGGCGTCCAGCGGGACACCACCCGTATGGAGAAGGTCCACGAGATGCAGGACGAGTACGCCTGGCTGCTCGAACAGCTCCCGCAGGGGCGACCGGTGCCGAAGGAGGTCACCGACGTCCGGTGGATGATCGAGGAGCTTCGGGTCAGCTATTTCGCCCATGCGCTGGGCACGGCGTACCCGGTCTCGGACAAGCGGATCGTGAAGGCGATCGACGCCCTCGCACCCTGATTCCGACTCCGTCGACCCCCGGCCGTGAGTGTCGCCTTGCGCCGGTTCGACCTCACCCTCTGACCTGCTGTACAGTCTTCCTCGCAGCCCCACGCAGGGCTGCGAGCAAGGTCCTGTGGAGCAGTTGGTTAGCTCGCCACCCTGTCAAGGTGGAGGTCGCGGGTTCAAGTCCCGTCAGGATCGCTTCCAGGAAGGCCCGCACCGATCGGTGCGGGCCTTCTTCGTTGCCTTCCCATGTATTGACGCCGCCCGCCGGCCGCCGGTACCCCAGACATCAGGGAATCGGGGGCCCACAGGAGGTGGTCGCGCATGGCCGCGGCATCCGCAGCACGTGAGTCGAAACACGAGATACGCGCCCTGCTACGTGCCCATCTGGCGGCCGCGTCCCGCTACGGGCACGTCACCCGGCAGTGTTCGGTCTGCCATCGCCTCCTGGCGCTCGCCATCGAGCTGGAGCGCGCGGAGGACGAAAGTCCCACCGACCCATGACCAACGGCGGGTTGGAGCCCGTCCCGGGAGTGGGAGGCTGTTCGTTGGCAAGAGTTCGCCAGTGTGACGGGAGTCACCGAACGAGTTTCAGAAACCGGTTCACTTACACCCTCCCTACACGGGCCCCATTTAATATGTGCAATTGCACCAGACTTCAAGGGGTCCGAGAGGGCACAAAAAAGATCGCGCTGGACCCGGCGGAGTCCAGCGCGATCGTTGACGAAGAGCCTGTTGGGGCAGGCGCCCGTCGGCAGTGCTTGGGTGGGCGATCCAGGTTGGGGGACCCGGAAGTGCCCGGTCGAGCGGGGTGTTGCGTACCTCAGGCCTCGCTGCGCTGCTGCGGAATACCCGCGAGCAGGGCGCGGACCTCAGCCTCGCGGTAGCGGCGGTGTCCACCCAGCGTGCGGATGGACGTGAGCTTTCCTGCCTTCGCCCAACGGGTCACCGTCTTCGGGTCCACACGGAACATCGTGGCAACCTCGGCGGGGGTCAGCAGCGGCTCGGCATCAGGGGTGCGAGCGGTCATGAGCGGCCTCCTCGGGAGAACCGAACCTTCTCGGTTCTTTCCTCTAAATTCTGCACCTTGACCCGCGTTGCCCGAAATGGCAGAAGCGGGCCGAGTCGGTTATAGGACGAACGGCTTGTCCTCGGCACTACAACTACACCATCCGTCCAGCCACGTCGGCCAAACCGATGGAATTGCCCTCGCAGGTGTTCATCAGCGGCGGAAGTCGATGGACCATGCCATAACGGACAGTCACGCCGCTGTGACGATCAGTCACAGAGCGATCAGGAGTCCTCAGACCCCCCATAGAGTGCAATGCTGAGCGTTCCGCCCATACTTGGACGGAAGGAACCCTCCCCGGACTCCTTGTCCTATTTTGGCACGAGGGAGGGTGATGGACGCAAGGGCACGGTAAGTGCTGTCCGTCACGCTTGAGCCAAAGGCCCGGATCGGGACCTACGTCCCGCCACGAACTCACCAAGGTCCCCCCAAGGACCCGCCAAGTACTCGCGGCGCTAGATGATCATTTACATCAGCCGGACGTGTTCTGTCGATGATCAATTGGCGAACTGGCGGTTCCGGACCTCTCGCCAGCGCTCCGCGAGCCGCCCGTACGCCTCGCTCGCGCTCTCGCCGTCGCCGTCCCGCAGGGCCGCGATCCCCTCGGCCACATCCGCCGCCGAGCGGTCCGCCGCGAGCCACTCGGCCGACACCGCGTGCACCAGACCGCCGTAGTCCAGCTCCACCAGCGCCCGCGGATGGAACTCCTCCAGCCACCGGCCCACCTCGACCAGACCCTCCGTCAGCGGACCCTCGTCGATCGACTCCCGCAGCGCCCGCAGCGCCCGCGCCAGCCGCCGGCGCGCCTGCACCATCGGCGTCCGGTACCGGAACACCGTCGGCGTCCCCTCGCCCCCGGGGACGTACTCCCGCTCCTCGTCCGCGAAGAGGGTGAACCAGCGCACCGGCACCTGCCAGACCGCCGTACGGATCCACGGACGCGCGTCCGGGTTCCGCTCCCGCCAGCGCTCGTGGTCCGCCGTCACCTGCGCGCGCACCACCGGCGGCAGCATCGCGTCGAGCACCACACCCGGCAGCGAACGCCCCGGCTCGGCCTCGCGCGCCTGCCCCAGCTCCTCCAGGGCCAGCCAGCCCCGCAGCCGGGTCCGCCACGGGCAGACGACGACCACCCCGTCGATGGACGCGACGAACGCGTCACCGCTCTCGTGGACCGGCACCGGAACCGGCGGCGTCGGCACCAAGTCCGCCAGCGAGCGACGCAGTTCGTCCTGGGCCGTCGGGGTGTCCGCCCGCTGCGCGTACCGGGCCCAATGCCCCCGCTCCGGCTCCGGAAAGGCCGCCAGCGGCTCGTAGACCCGCAGATAGGAGGCGTACGGAACGAGGACCGAAGAGGCGACCGACATGTCGCGATCCTTCCACGGAGGTACTCCGGGAGGGGGTGATCCTCGGCACTGCGGCTGATCTACGCACGCGTAGGACTTACTCTCTTGCCGAACCGGTCCCGCCACCACCCATCGGAGGGACCGGCCAAACCGCCGCTTCGTACTTGGGAGTCACCACCGTGACCGATGTGACCGGCGTTCCTGCTGCTGACGTACTGCACACCCTGTTCCATTCGGAGCAGGGTGGCCACGAGCAAGTCGTGCTCTGCCAGGACCGCGCCTCCGGCCTCAAGGCCGTCATCGCCCTCCACTCCACCGCCCTGGGCCCCGCCCTCGGCGGCACCCGGTTCTACCCGTACGCCTCCGAGGCCGAGGCAGTCGCCGACGCGCTGAACCTCTCCCGGGGCATGTCGTACAAGAACGCCATGGCCGGCCTCGACCACGGCGGCGGCAAGGCCGTGATCATCGGCGACCCCGAGAAGATCAAGTCCGAGGAGCTGCTGCTCGCCTACGGACGCATGGTCGCCTCCCTCGGCGGCCGCTACGTGACGGCCTGCGACGTCGGCACGTACGTGGCCGACATGGACGTCGTGGCCCGCACCAACCAGTGGACCACCGGCCGCTCCCCCGAGAACGGCGGCGCCGGCGACTCCTCGGTCCTCACCGCCTTCGGCGTCTTCCAGGGCATGCGCGCCTCCGCGCAGACCCTCTGGGGCGACCCCACGCTGCGCGACCGCAAGGTCGGCGTCGCGGGCGTCGGCAAGGTCGGCCACTACCTGGTCGAGCACCTCCTGAAGGACGGCGCCCAGGTGTACATCACCGATGTCCGCGAGGAGTCGGTGCGGCGGATCACGGACAAGTTCCCGCAGGTCACGGTCGTCGCGGACACCGACGCGCTGATCCGCGTCGAGGGCCTGGACGTGTACGCGCCGTGTGCTCTCGGCGGCGCTCTGAACGACGAGACCGTGCCGGTCCTCACCGCGAAGATCGTCTGCGGCGCGGCCAACAACCAGCTGGCCCACCCCGGTGTCGAGAAGGACGTCGCGGACCGCGGGATCCTCTACGCGCCGGACTACGTCGTCAACGCCGGTGGCGTGATCCAGGTCGCCGACGAGCTCCACGGCTTCGACTTCGACCGGTGCAAGGCGAAGGCCACGAAGATCTTCGACACCACGCTCGAGATCTTCGCTCGTGCGAAGTCGGACGGCATCCCGCCGGCCGCCGCCGCCGACCGGATCGCCGAGCAGCGGATGGCCGAGGCTCGCCGCGGCTGATTCTTGACAGGGCCGGCCCGCGGGGCGCTCCAAGGGGTGAACTTTGTAGGTTCACCCCAATCGAGAGATGACTCACCCCGGTCGGCGGGTCGGCCCTCAAGAAGAGGTTAAAATCGCGATTGACCAGCGAGGACAGGGCACCTCGATGGTTCTGTACCGGGTCATGTGATGCGTGCGGCGTACCGTATGGCCACGGAAGCAGGTACCGTTGAAGCCCTACGGACCGGTCTCTCTGTCGAGAGCCCGTTCCGAATCATGAACGCGTGTCAAGACTCTGGGGCCGCCGAGCCCCGTCACCGAGGGGGTCGAGCCATGGGGCGCGGCCGGGCAAAGGCCAAGCAGACCAAGGTCGCCCGCCAGCTGAAGTACAGCAGCGGCGGGACTGACCTGTCGCGTCTGGCCAACGAGCTGGGCGCTTCGACTTCGAACCAGCCGCCGAATGGCGAGCCGTTCGAGGACGACGACGAGGAAGACGACCCGTACGCACAGTACGCGGATCTCTACAATTCGGACGACGACGAGGACGAGGACGACGAGTCCGGTCCCGGCGCGTCGTCCCAGCGTCGCGCTTGACCTCTTAAACAGCGCTGCTTCAACACCGAACCCGGTCCGGACATACCCGGACCGGGTTTCTGTGCGTCCTCGGGACGCTCCGTGGGATGGCCGACGGATCCGGTGGGCGGGCGCTGTGGCCCACCCACCGGATCGGAAGGCGTCAGACCGCGTAGTCGCCGACCAGCTCCGCGCCGGTCGCGTGGTCGCCGCGCTCGGTGATCTCACCCGCGACCCACGCCTCGACGCCCCGGTCCTCCAGGGTCGCCAGGGCCACGTCCACGGACTCGGCCGGCACGACGGCCATCATGCCGACGCCCATGTTCAGGGTCTTCTCCAGCTCCAGGCGCTCGACCTGTCCGGCCTTGCCGACCAGGTCGAAGATCGCGCCCGGGGTCCAGGTCGAACGGTCCACCGTGGCGTGCAGCCCGTCCGGGACGACCCGCGCCAGGTTGGCGGCCAGGCCACCACCGGTGATGTGGCTGAAGGCGTGCACCTCGGTGGTCCTGGTGAGCGCCAGGCAGTCCAGCGAGTAGATCTTGGTGGGCTCCAGGAGCTCCTCGCCCAGGGTCCGGCCGAGCTCCTCGACACGCTGGTCGAGGGTCATGCCGGCGCGGTCGAAGACCACGTGCCGGACGAGCGAGTACCCGTTGGAGTGAAGGCCGGAGGACTCCATCGCGATGACGGCGTCACCCGTACGGATGCGATCGGGGCCGAGCAGCCGGTCCGCCTCCACCGCGCCCGTACCGGCGCCGGCGACGTCGAAGTCGTCCGGTCCGAGGAGGCCGGGGTGCTCGGCGGTCTCGCCGCCGATCAGGGCGCAGCCGGCCAGGACACAGCCCTCGGCGATGCCCTTGACGATCGCGGCGACCCGCTCGGGGTGGACCTTGCCGACGCAGATGTAGTCGGTCATGAAGAGCGGCTCGGCGCCGCAGACGACGATGTCGTCCATGACCATCGCGACCAGGTCGTGGCCGATGGTGTCGTACACGCCCATCTGGCGGGCGATGTCGACCTTCGTACCGACACCGTCGGTGGCGGAGGCGAGCAGCGGACGCTCGAAGCGCTTGAGGGCGGAGGCGTCGAAGAGGCCGGCGAAGCCGCCGAGGCCACCGAGGACCTCGGGGCGCTGCGTCTTCTTCACCCATTCCTTCATGAGCTCGACGGCGCGGTCACCCGCCTCGATGTCGACGCCCGCGGACGCGTAGGAGGCACCGGTGGTCTCAGACATAGGTGAGAGCTTTCGTGTCGTTACTGCGGTACTGCGGGGGTCTTACGGCCGGCGGAGCGCGTCGGCGGCCGCGGTGGCGGCGGGGCCGGCGGCCAGCTCGTTCTCCAGCAGCTGCTTGCCGAGCAGCTCGGGGTCCGGAAGCTCCATCGGGTACTCGCCGTCGAAGCAGGCTCGGCAGAGGTTCGGCTTCTGGATCGTGGTCGCCTCGATCATCCCGTCGATGGAGATGTACGAGAGCGAGTCAGCGCCGAGCGACGTGCCGATCTCCTCGATCGTCATGCCGTTGGCGATCAGCTCCGCGCGGGTGGCGAAGTCGATGCCGAAGAAGCAGGGCCACTTCACCGGCGGGGAGGAGATCCGGATGTGGATCTCGGCCGCACCGGCCTCACGGAGCATCTTGACCAGGGCTCGCTGGGTGTTGCCGCGGACGATCGAGTCGTCGACGACCACCAGGCGCTTGCCCTTGATGACGTCCTTGAGGGGGTTCAGCTTCAGCCGGATGCCCAGCTGGCGGATGGTCTGGGAGGGCTGGATGAAGGTGCGGCCCACATAGGCGTTCTTCACCAGGCCCGCGCCGAAGGGGATGCCGCTGGCCTCGGCGTAGCCGATCGCCGCGGGGGTGCCGGACTCCGGCGTCGCTATGACCAGATCCGCCTCGACCGGGGCCTCCTTGGCGAGGCGACGGCCCATCTCCACGCGGGAGAGGTAGACGTTGCGGCCGGCGATGTCCGTGTCCGGGCGGGCCAGGTACACGTACTCGAAGACACAGCCCTTGGGCTTCGCTTCCGCGAATCGCGAGGTGCGGATGCCGTTCTCGTCGATCGCGATCATCTCGCCCGGCTCGACCTCGCGGACGAAGCTGGCGCCGCAGATGTCGAGGGCGGCGGACTCGGAGGCGACGACCCAGCCGCGCTCCAGTCGGCCGAGGACCAGCGGGCGGATGCCCTGCGGGTCACGGGCCGCATAGAGCGTGTGCTCGTCCATGAAGACGAGAGAGAAGGCGCCCCGGACGTCGGGGAGGACCTTCGCGGCGGCCTGCTCGATGGTGAGCGGCTTGCCGTCCTCGTCCACCTGGGCGGCGAGGAGCGCCGTCAGGAGGTCGGTGTCGTTGGTGGCCGCCACACGGGTGGTGCGGCCTTCCTGCTTGGGCAGGTCCGCGACCATCTCGGCGAGCTGCGCCGTGTTCACCAGGTTGCCGTTGTGGCCGAGCGCGATGGAGCCGTGGGCGGTCGCCCGGAACGTCGGCTGCGCGTTCTCCCACACGGAGGCACCGGTGGTCGAGTAGCGGGCGTGACCGACCGCGATATGACCTTGGAGGGAACCGAGAGAGGTCTCGTCGAAGACCTGGGACACGAGGCCCATGTCCTTGAAGACGAGGATCTGGGAGCCGTTGCTGACCGCGATTCCCGCGGATTCCTGACCCCGATGCTGGAGGGCGTAGAGCCCGAAGTACGTGAGCTTTGCGACCTCTTCACCCGGAGCCCAGACACCGAAGACGCCACAAGCGTCCTGGGGGCCTTTCTCGCCGGGGAGCAGATCGTGATTGAGTCGACCGTCACCACGTGGCACGCCTCCGAGTGTAGGCGAGGTCGACCACTGGTCCGAATTGGGGAAATCCAAGGGGCCTCGTACTGGTGTGATCGCACAAACTGATCCATTGACGTGCGTAGATGCCCTCTCGCCTAGGCGGGAGGGGGCTTCCGGTCGCCCGGGCACATGCAAGCGGACGCTCGTACGGTGCCCCGGGCGGGCCGGGAGTGTGACGGGAGTCGCACCGGGCGGGGGCGTTCCCGCCGGCGGACGCCCCGAGAGCGCGTTCCGGGGACTGGGACGGCCGTTGACAGGTGCACGCGCTCTGGACCAGGCTCCTGGCCATGCAGCCTGTGCGTGACCGTGCGGTCACCCTCGTCGCGCGCCGACACGTGGACCTCGTCCGTGTCGCCAGCGCCATCTGTCGCTGCGTCTGATCCCACCCACGCGCCCTTGATCGCGGGAGTCCGCCCGGACCTCCGCGGCCGTCGCCTGCCCTGCGTCCGGGGCGCCCTTTCCTGAGCCATGGCCCGTGTCCGGGCCGTGTCGCCGCGCGCCGTCCCGCGCCGCCAGGACCTCCTCGCCTTCCGCACCTTCCAAGGAGCCTCCATGCCCACGCCCAAGATCCCCCTGTCCCGACGCGCCTTCGGCGGGGCGGCCGCCGGGGCCGCCGCCGTCGGCGCGCTGGGTGCCGGCACCGCACAAGCCGGGACCGCGCAGGCCGGGACCGCGCAGGCCGATGCCGGGACCGCGCAGGCCGGTGAGCGGCCGTTCCGTGCCGCCCGCGGCCGGCACTCCCGGCGGCCGAACATCCTGTTCATCCTCGGCGACGACCTCGGCTGGGCCGACCTGTCCTCCTACGGGTCCCCGCACATCCGGACCCCGCACCTGGACCGCCTCGCCCGCCAGGGCGTCCGCTTCACGAACGCCTACTCCGGCTCCGCGACCTGCTCCCCGACCCGCTTCAGCCTCTACACCGGCCGTTTCCCCGGCCGTACGAAGGGCGGGCTCGCCGAACCGATCGCCGACAAGTCCGTCGGCCTGGAGCCGACCCATCCCACCCTCGCCTCCCGGCTGCGCGAGGCCGGATACGCCACCGCCCTCATCGGCAAGTGGCACTGCGGCTACCTCCCCGACTACTCCCCCACCCGCTCGGGCTGGGACGAGTTCTTCGGCAACTTCGGCGGGGCCCTGGAGTACTACTCCAAGCTCGGCCTCGGCGGCGAGTACGACCTCTACGAGGGCGACGCCCAGTACAAGGACCTGCGCTACTACACCCGGATCCTGACGGAGCGGGCGAGCGAGTACGTGGCCCGCGACCACGAGAAGCCCTGGCTGCTCAACCTGAACTTCACCACCCCCCACTGGCCGTGGATCGCCGACGGCGACGAGGAGGCGAGCGCCGAGATCGTCCGGCGCATCAAGGCGGGCGACCGCTCCGCCCTCTGGCACCAGGACGGCGGCTCGATCGAGAAGTACAAGGAGATGGTCGAGGACCTCGACCGGTCGGTGGGCGAGGTCCTGCGGGCACTGAAGCGCTCGGGCCAGGAGGACGACACTCTCGTCTTCTTCGCCAGCGACAACGGCGGCGAGCGCTTCTCCTACAACTGGCCGCTCGCGGGGAACAAGGGCTCCCTCCAGGAGGGCGGCATCCGCGTGCCGTCCGTCCTGCGCTGGCCCGCCCGGATCGACGGCGGGCAGGTCAGCGACCTGCCGGTGTACACCCCCGACTGGACCGCGACCCTGCTCGAACTGGGCGGCGCCCGCCCCCACCCCGCCTACCCGCTGGACGGCACCAGCCTCGCCGGGCACCTCCTGCGCGGCGAGAAGGTCGCCGAGCGCGACCTGTTCTGGCGGGTGCGGGGAGAGCGGGCGCTGCGCCGCGGCGACTGGAAGTACTACCGGGGCAAGAGCGGCCGCGACCAGCTCTTCCACCTGACCGAGGACGCCCGCGAGCAGGCGGACCGCGCCCCGTACGAGCAGGAGCGGCTCGCCGAACTCCGGTCGGCGTGGGAGCGGACGGACGCCGGTCTGCTGCCGTACGGAACCTGAGTTCCGGCCCTCCGCAGCGGCCCGTAGGGCCTGGGGCCCTACGGAGTCGCGCTCGCCGCGGGCTTCCCGGTCGCGGTGAAGCCCTCGCCGTCGGCGCCGGTGAGGGTCAGGGTGCGGTGGCGCAGCTCGTACGAGAGGGGTCCGTCGAGGAGCTCGTACAGCTTCGTCTCCAGCTCCATCTGCGGGCCGGAGCAGATCATGCGCGTGGTCGCGACCGGTCCCGTGACGGTGAGGGTCTTCGCGGTGACCTTCGCCGCGGCCGTGAACCGGTTGCAGCCCAGGTTGCCGCGGATCCGGCCCTCCTCGTCGATGACGAAGTCGGCCTTGCCCTCGCTGCCCTTGGGCAGCGAGGAGGCCGTCTCGCCGGAGACCAGGGAGTCGACGGTCCACTTGGTGCCGTTCAGCGGGGCGGGCGGCTCGGACGTCAGTGCGACGGTGTTCTTGCCGTCGTCCGAGGTGAGGGTGAGCCGGTCGCCGTCCAGCCGAGCCTTCAGCGAGCCGGCGAAGGCCTTCTGGAGCACGGCCTCGAAGGCGCCCCGCTCCCCCGGACACGCCATCTCGGTGCCCTGGCCCTGCTTCACGGTGACCGTGTCCCCCTTGACGGACACCTCGGCGCCGAAGCCGTTGCAGCCGCTGTTCCCCGACGCCTGGCCGTTCGCGGCGATCTCGATGTGGGCGCCGTCGGGCGCCCGGGTCTCCTTGCCGGCCACGGTGACGGCGTCGAAGGTCCAGTGGACTCCGGCGACGGGCACATCAGGGGCGACGGTGCCGGCGCCGGGATCGGAACCGGCCTTCTCGGTGCCGCACGCCGAGAGCACGACGAGCGAGGCCAGGACCGCGGTGGCTGCGATGGGACGTGTCTTCAGCATGGGGATGGGACGGGCGAGCGGTACGGACGGTTCCGCCCGCTTCCCGCACGGTGCACGCTCACCCCATCAGCGGCAGCAGAGCGGAGAGGTCGGCCCGCTCCCCGCTCGCGCCGACCTCGGCCGCGTCCAGGGCCTCCGCCCAGTCGGTACGGCCGGTGGCGAGCCGGAGCCAGGTCAGCGGATCGGTCTCGACCACATTGGGCGGAGTGCCGCGGGTGTGCCGCGGACCCTCCACGCACTGCACGACCGCATAAGGGGGGATCCGCACCTCGACCGCGCCGCCGGGGGCCTTCACGGCGAGCGCGTCGGCGAGCAGCCGGGTGCAGGTGGCCAGGGCCTGCCGGTCGTACGGGATGTCCAGTCCGGTCGCCGCGTTGAGGTCGTCGGTGTGGACGACGAGTTCGACGGTGCGGGTCACCAGGAAGTCGGCCAGCCGCATGGCGCCGAAGCTGATCGGGAGGAGCCGGTCGTCGGAGGCGCCGGCGATCCCCTCCTCGTACGCCTCCAGGGTCCGCGTGTACAGCGCCGGCAGATCGGATGCCTCGATCTCCCGGGTGTGCTCGTCGATCCGATCGGCGCCGGAGGCGGTCACGAACGGCCAGTCGAGCAGTGCGAGTTCCTGCTGAGCCGGCTCGGGCATCCCCAGGCAGTGCGGGACGGAGTCGACCATCCACGCGATGTGCGCCGCCAGCTCCCGTACGGTCCACTTCCCCAGCCGGGTCGGCCCGTCGAGCTGCTCGGGCGTCAGCGCGAGCACCCCCTCGCGTACGTGCCGGAACTGGGCGCGCACCGCGGCCCGGGTCTTGGCGGAGTCGTAGCTGCGGGTGCGCTTCTTGGCCGGTGGCATGGGGGCGAGGGTAGTCGGAGACTGGAGAGGGAGGGCCGCCAGCAGACACCTACGCGTAGGAGAGGGGTCGATCAGTCATGGCTGAGCACCCTGACACCGTCCTGGTCCGCCGGGGCTACGAAGCGTTCACCCAGGGAGACATGGACACCATCCGCTCGCTGATGACCTCGGACTGCACCCACCACGCGCCGGGCGACAACCGGATATCCGGGCACCACAAGGGCGTGGACAACTGCATCGCCTACTACGAGCAGCTCGGCGCGCTCACCCACGGCACCATGCGGGTCGACCTCGAAAGCATCACCGTCGACGGCCGCGGGCACGCCATAGCGGCCCACAAGTTCCACGCCGACCGCGGCGACCGCGGCCTCGAGATGCACGGCGCCCTCTTCTTCACCATCGTCGGCGGCAAGATCACCGACGTCGACGAGTGCGTCGAGAACATGGACGAGAACGACGCCTTCTGGGGTCAGGCCGAGTAGGCGGAATCCCGCCGCGCCACGAACGCTTCCCCGTTCTTCGGCACGCCGACACCGCGCCAGGTGAACGGCACGCCCTGCGCCGTGTCCAGGTCCGGGCCGTCCATCAGCTGGAAGTGCACGTGCGGCTCGGTGGAGTTGCCGGAGTTCCCGCACCGGGCCAGCTCCTGGCCCGCCACCACCCGGTCGCCCGCGCGCACGCCGAGCGAGCCGCGCTTCAGATGCGCGTACATCGCGTACATACCGTCCCCGAGATCGAGGACGAGGTGGTTCCCGGTGACCCGGCGGGCTCCCGAGAGCGCCCGGACGGTGGACTCGACCAGCATCAGATAGACCAGGGCGGGCAGCGAGTTGCGGCTGAGGTGGTCCCGCTGGCCGTCCTCTGCGTGGACGACGGTCGCGTCGGCGACGGCGAGCAGCGGTGCGTCGAAGGCCGGGAAGTCCTCGCTCCGGCGGAACACCGGCCACAGCCAGGCGAAGGACGGCCGGGGGCGCGCCTCGTCCTGTGCGACCACGTCGATGGCGTACGTCTGGCCGAACTGGTGGGTGCCGTGGCTGGGCGTCCGCTCCGCCGGGCTGTTGAGCGCGGACCATATGCCGGAAACCGGTGGGTCCACCTCGACGGTGGCCCGCGGCGCCGCCGCGACCCGTCGGCCCGCGGTCCTGGCGAGCGTGATCCCGAGCGCGGCGCCGGCGAGGGCCGGCAGCCAGCCCACCCAGTACGGATAGGGCAGGTCGACGAGGACCGAGGCGAGTGCCTGTACGACGAACAGCAGCCAGAGCGTGCGGTGGAGGACCACCGCGGTCTTGCGCGCAGACATGAACGTTCCCCCTGAACGATCGCGGTTACGGACGGGCGGCGGTGAGCACCACCAGGAGCGGGACGACCCGGGCTCCCGGGACCTCGTAGCGGCCGCGTCCGACGGTGTGGAGCCAGCCGGCGCCGGTCAGCTGGCGCAGGTGGTGGTAGATCTGGCCGGTCGTGCCGATCTCCTCGAGCTCCGCCAGTTCGGCGGCGGTGCGCCGGCCGCCGAGGATCTCCCTCAGCAGCCGGAGCCGTACGGGATGGCCGAGCGCGGCGAAGGAGTCGGCGGTCTCGGCCCAGTCCTCGTCGAGCAGCCGCTCGGTGAAGGCGCCGAACTGCCACTCGTACCGCTCCTGGGTCGGCAGTCGGACCGACCCCGTGAACAGCACCGCGCCGTCCTCGCCCTGCGCGCCCGCGTCCGCGAGCTGCGCCTTGAGCCCTTCCAGGGCCCAGAAGGTGGCGTCGACGGTCTCGGGTGCGCGGCGCTCCGCGCCCTCCAGGGCCGCCATCCGGCGTTCCAGCTCGGCGACCCGCTCTTCCAGCTCCATACGTCGAGATTACGTAATTACGTAATCTCACGCAAGCAGGGAACGAGAAAGCCCCCGCCCGGACCCGAAGGTCCGGACGGGGGCTCCCGTACCGCGATGTGTCAGACGCCGCTCAGACCAGCAGGCCCGGGATGGTCGCCTCGTGGGCCGCGCGCAGCTCCTCCAGCGAGATGCTGAACTCGCCCTGCACGTCGACCTCTTCGCCGTCCACGACACCGATCCGCGTCGCGGGCAGACCCCGCGCGCCGCACATGTCGGTGAAGCGGAGCTCCTCGCTGCGCGGGACGGCGACGACCGCACGGCCGGCCGACTCGCTGAAGAGGAAGGTGAAGGCGTCCAGACCGTCCGGGACGACCAGGCGCGCGCCCGTGCCGCCGCGCAGGCAGGACTCGACGACCGCCTGGACCAGACCGCCGTCCGACAGGTCGTGCGCCGCGTCGATCATGCCGTCACGGGAGGCCGAGATCAGGATCTCGCCGAGCAGCTTCTCCCGGTCGAGGTCCACGGCCGGCGGCAGACCGCCGAGGTGCTTGTGGACGACCTCGGACCAGGCCGAGCCGCCGAACTCCTCACGCGTGTCGCCGAGCAGGTAGAGGAGCTGGCCCTCTTCCGCGAAGGCGATCGGCGTACGACGGTTGACGTCGTCGATCACACCGAGCACGGCCACGACCGGCGTCGGGTGGATGGCGACCTCGCCCGTCTGGTTGTACAGCGAGACGTTGCCACCGGTCACCGGGGTGCCCAGCTGGAGGCAGCCGTCCGCCAGACCACGGGTGGCCTCGGCGAACTGCCACATCACGGCCGGGTCCTCGGGCGAACCGAAGTTCAGGCAGTCCGAGATCGCCAGCGGCTTGGCGCCGGAGGCGGCGACATTGCGGTACGCCTCCGCGAGCGCGAGCTGCGCACCGGTGTACGGGTCGAGCTTCGCGTACCGGCCGTTGCCGTCGGTGGCCATGGCCACGCCGAGGTTGGTCTCGTCGTCGATGCGGACCATGCCCGCGTCCTCGGGCTGCGCGAGAACGGTGTTGCCCTGCACGAACCGGTCGTACTGGTCCGTGATCCAGGACTTCGACGCCTGGTTCGGGGAGGAGACCAGCTTCAGGACCTGGTCCTTCAGCTCCTCGCCGTTCTGCGGCCGGGGCAGCTTGTTCGCGTCGTCGGCCTGGAGCGCGTCCTGCCACTCCGGGCGGGCGTACGGCCGGTGGTAGACCGGGCCCTCGTGGGCGACCGTGCGCGGCGGGACGTCGACGATCTGCTCGCCGTGCCAGAAGATCTCCAGGCGCTCGCCGTCGGTCACCTCACCGATGACGACCGCGATGACGTCCCACTTCTCGCAGATCTCCAGGAAGCGGTCGACGTGCTCGGGCTCGACGATGGCGCACATGCGCTCCTGCGACTCGCTCATGAGGATCTCCTCCGGCGAGAGCGTGGCGTCGCGCAGGTGGACCCGGTCGAGCTCGACGCGCATGCCGCCGGAGCCGGCGGAGGCCAGCTCGGAGGTCGCGCAGGAGAGTCCGGCGCCACCCAGGTCCTGGATGCCCGCGACCAGCTTCTCCTTGAAGATCTCCAGGGTGCACTCGATGAGGAGCTTCTCCTGGAACGGGTCGCCGACCTGGACCGCGGGGCGCTTGGTGGGCTTGGTGTCGTCGAAGGTCTCGGACGCGAGGACCGAGACACCGCCGATGCCGTCGCCGCCGGTGCGGGCGCCGTAGAGGATCACCTTGTTGCCGGGGCCGGAGGCCTTGGCGAGGTGGATGTCCTCGTGCTTCATGACACCGATGCAGCCGGCGTTGACCAGCGGGTTGCCCTGGTAGCACTCGTCGAAGACGACCTCGCCGCCGATGTTCGGCAGGCCCAGGCAGTTGCCGTAGCCACCGATGCCCGCGACGACTCCGGGGAGCACGCGCTTGGTGTCGGGGTGGTCGGCCGCGCCGAAGCGCAGCGGGTCCACGACGGCGACCGGGCGGGCGCCCATGGCCAGGATGTCGCGGACGATGCCGCCGATACCGGTGGCCGCGCCCTGGTAGGGCTCGATGTACGAGGGGTGGTTGTGCGACTCGACCTTGAAGGTGACCGCGTATCCCTGGCCGACGTCGACGACGCCCGCGTTCTCGCCGATGCCGACGAGCATGGCGTCGTTCTCCGGGACCTTCTCGCCGAACTGCTTCAGGTGGACCTTGCTGCTCTTGTACGAGCAGTGCTCGGACCACATGACGGAGTACATGGCGAGCTCGGCGCCGGTGGGACGGCGGCCGAGGATCTCGCGGATGCGCGCGTACTCGTCCTCCTTGAGGCCGAGCTCCTTCCAGGGCTGCTCGCTGTCCGGCGTCTCGGTCGCGTGCTTGACCGTGTCCAGAGTCATCAGGCGTTGACCAGCTTCTTGAGGATCGAGGTGAAGAAACCGAGGCCGTCGGTGCGGCCCGTACCGATCAGCGGCTCGACGGCGTGCTCGGGGTGCGGCATGAGGCCGACCACGTTGCCCGCGGCGTTGGTGATGCCCGCGATGTCACGGAGCGAGCCGTTGGGGTTCATGTCCAGGTAGCGGAAGGCCACCCGCCCCTCGGCCTCCAGCTCGTCGAGCACCCGCTCGTCGGCGACGTACCGGCCGTCCATGTTCTTGAGCGGGACCTGGATCTCCTGGCCCTGCTCGTAGTCCACGGTCCACGCGGTGTCCGCGTTCTCCACCCGCAGCTTCTGGTCGCGGCAGATGAAGTGCAGGTGGTTGTTGCGCAGCATCGCGCCCGGCAGCAGATGGGCCTCGGTGAGGATCTGGAAGCCGTTGCAGATGCCGAGGACGGGCATGCCCGCCTTCGCCTGCTCGATGATCGTCTCCATCACCGGCGAGAAGCGGGAGATGGCTCCGGCCCGCAGATAGTCGCCGTAGGAGAAGCCGCCGGCCAGGACCACGGCGTCGACCTGCTTGAGGTCCTTGTCGCGGTGCCAGAGCGAGACGGGCTCGGCGCCCGCGAGGCGGGCCGCGCGCAGCGCGTCCTGGTCGTCGAGCGTTCCGGGGAACGTGACGACCCCGATGCGTGCGGTCACGACTCGACCTTCACGACGAAGTCTTCGATCACGGTGTTTGCAAGGAAGGTTTCGGCCATCTCATGGATGCGGGCGAGGGCGGCGTCGTCGACCGGTCCCTCCACCTCCAGCTCGAAGCGCTTCCCCTGACGGACGTCGGCGATTCCGGCGAATCCCAGGCGGGGCAGTGCACGCTGCACCGCCTGCCCCTGGGGGTCGAGGATCTCCGGCTTGAGCATGACGTCGACTACGACGCGTGCCACTGGCACTCCCGGTGGTGTGTTGCGTGGGCGGTTCCCTCAGCGTACCTGCCTCCAAATTCTACGCGGGTAGAAGTCTGGAGGACCCTACAAAGAGACCCAAAGACCCTCACGGAAAATTCAAGTGAAATATCGCGCGGCCCATTGCGGCGGGACACGCTGATGCAATTGGCTGGGCTTCACAATGCGACGCCGACCGCTGTACAAAGGAATACAGAGGAAAGAAGCACTTCCCCGGGGTAGCCGTAAAGCCGGTGTCGCCGCACGTCAGAGGCGTTCCATACGCCGACACGACACGGCGGACCGACACGAAAGGATCGATATCCGTGGCTCAGCGAGTAGTGGTCACTCTCTTCGACGACATCGACGGCGGAGAAGCGGCGGAAACGGTTGCGTTCGGCCTCGACGGGAAGACGTACGAGATCGACCTGAATCCCGCCAATGCAAAGAAACTGCGCAAGGCGCTGGCGCCCTACCTCGCGGCAGGCCGGAAGCTCACCGGCAAGGCCGCCGTCGCCAGGGCCGGCGGCTCGACCCCGTCCGTGGCTTCGTACAAGCACACCGCCCTGGCCCCCGACCCGGCCGCGGTCCGCGCCTGGGCCCAGTCCAACAAGATGGACGTGCCCGCCCGCGGACGCATCCCGAAGCGGGTCTACGAAGCCTTCCGCGAAGCGAGTTGAGGGGACGAACCACCCCGGAGCCGGAAGTCGAGTTGCACTGCACCCCCGCCGATCGGCTAGAGTCTGGATCACGCCGAGGGGCGAGGCCGCAGGGCCGGACCTCAAGCAGCGTGCGGGTGTAGTTCAGTAGTAGAACATCCCCCTTCCAGGGGGAAGGCGCAGTGTGCAATTCCTGTCACCCGCTCTGCATCGCATTACCGACTCCAGTTGTGGATCAGGTACAGTGGTGCTCGCACCGCCCAGTGAGAGCTGAGCGGCAGCAATGCGGACGTGGCTCAGTTGGTAGAGCATCACCTTGCCAAGGTGAGGGTCGCGAGTTCGAATCTCGTCGTCCGCTCGGGAGCAAAGGCCCCGGTTCTCAGGAACCGGGGCCTTTGTCGTACGCCGAGTTGAGGCCGTACGCGCCAACTGGCGGCCGTACGTGCCGAGCGGCATCTGACATTTGTCATGCGCAGCGATGACAGCGCGCACTGCCGACCGGCTCCACCCGCCGCGAAGCTGAAGTCATGACCAACGTGATCGAGGCCGACGACCTCCGCCGGACCTACTCCGGCGGCTTCGAAGCCGTCAACGGGATCTCCTTCGCCGTCCCCCAGGGCGAGATCTTCGCCCTGCTCGGGACCAACGGAGCCGGCAAGACCTCCACGGTCGAGCTCCTGGAGGGCCTCGCCGCTCCCAGCGGCGGCACAGTCCACCTCCTCGGCCACGACCCGTACCGCGAACGGGCCGCCGTCCGGCCCCGGATCGGGATCATGCTCCAGGAGGGCGGCTTCCCCTCCGACCTGACCGTCACCGAGACCGTACGCATGTGGGCGGGCTGCACCACCGGCGCCCGGCCGACCGGTGAGGCACTGGAACAGGTCGGCCTCGCCTCCCGCGCCCATGTGCGGATCAAGCAGCTCTCCGGCGGCGAGCGGCGGCGCCTCGACCTCGCACTCGCCCTCCTCGGCCGCCCCGAGGTGCTCTTCCTCGACGAGCCGACCACCGGACTCGACGCCGAAGGCCGCCGCGACACCTGGGCGCTCGTCAGGACGCTGCGGGACGCGGGCACGACCGTCGTCCTCACCACGCACTACCTGGAGGAGGCCGAGTCGCTCGCCGACCGGCTCGCGATCATGAACCAGGGCCGGATCGTGCTCTCGGGCACCCCGGCGGAGGTCACCGCGGCCCGGCCCGCCCGCATCCGCTTCGTCCTCCCCGAGGGCGTGGCACCCGGCCGGATCCCGCTCGGACTGAAGGCCGCCGCCGAAGGCCGGCGCGTGGAGATCCGTACGCACCACCTCCAGGACGCGCTCGGCGAACTCCTCGGCTGGGCCCGCGAGGCCGGTGTGCGGCTGGACGGGCTCGACGCCCGCTCGGCCTCCCTCGAAGAGGCGTTCCTGGAGATCGCCTCCCGCAACGACGCCCTGGAGACTGTTCGATGAACGCGACCGCACGCCGGATGACCTCGCTGGGGCGGGCCGAACTCACCCTCCTCGGGCGGAACAAGAACAACCTCTTCATCGCCCTCCTGATGCCGCTGTTGATGATCTTCGTGCTGCGGTCCTCGCTCTCGCAGATGACCACGGACGACCTGCCCATGGGCATGGCGGGAGCCACCCTCGTCGGCGGGACCGGGCTGGTCCTCGTCCTCGTCGTCTACATGGGGCTGACATCCGCCCTCGTGGCCCGGCGCGAGGAGCTGGTCCTCAAGCGGCTGCGCACGGGCGAGGCGAGCGACCTGGAGATCCTCGCCGGAGCCGCGCTCCCCTCCGCCGCCATCGCGCTCGCCCAGTGCGCCGTGCTGACCATCGGCGGTGCCGTCGCCCTCGACGTGCCCGCGCCGCGCCGGCCGGAGCTGCTCGTGCTCGGACTGCTCGCCGCGATCGTCCTGCTCGCCGGACTGGCCGCCGCGACCACCGCCATCACCCGCAACGTGGAGAGCGCCGGCCTCACCACCCTGCCGTTCTTCCTCGTCTCCGCCGTGGGCTCCGGGCTGATGCTCCCCAGCGACGTGCTCCCGGACCTCGTCGCCGACATCTGCCGACTGCTGCCGCTCAGCGGCGTCATGGAGCTCGTCCGCGCCGGCTGGCTCGGCGTCGGCGACACCAAGGACCTGCTGACCGCCGTCCTCAACACATTGGCCTGGGGCGTGATCACCGTGTTTGCTGTCCGACGGTGGTTCCGCTGGGAACCGCGTCGCTAGAAGAGGGGGGCCGGGCGCGTGTCCAGGCTGACGGGGTGGTGGAGCGGCCGCAGCACTGCGGCCAAGGTCGAGCTGTACACCCGGTGGAGCTTCCACTTCTTCATGGTGATCGAGATCGGCGCGATCGGTCTGGTGCCCTTCTCGAACGCCGGGGACGACCCGCTCGGTGCCCCGCTCGCCCTCCCGCTGTCCCTGCTGGTCTGCGTGCACGCCGTGCTGACCGCCGTGCTCTCCTCGCGCGCCCTGGACTGGGCCCTGGACCGGCGCGAGCGGCCGATCTGCCTGGCGACGGCGCTCATCGCCCTGACAGCGGCCGGTTCGCTGATCGTGATCGCACTGCGGGCCACGGGGGTGCTCGCGGACATCTCGGTCGCCGCCGCCGTCGTCACCGGCCTGGTCACCTTCACCCTGGGCAGCCTCGTGCTGTGCGTGCGACGCCCCAGGCGCATGGTGTACGTGGCCCCGGCCGCCGCGCTCGCGACAGGCGCCGCCGTCGCGGTCATGGGGATCGACCCCGCGGAGGCGTTCGGCTACGCGATCGGGATCCTCCTGGGCGGTGGCGGACTCGTCGCCGCCTGCGGGTTCTCCGGCTGGCTGATGAAGATGGTCTGGGAGCTGGAGCGCTCGCGCGATCTGAAGGCCCGGCTCGCCGTCGCCGAGGAACGGCTGCGCTTCGGCCGCGACCTCCACGACGTCATGGGCCGCAACCTGTCGGTGATCGCGCTCAAGAGCGAACTCGCCGTGCAGCTCGCCCGGCGCGAACGGCCCGAGGCCGTCGACCAGATGATCGAGGTGCAACGGATCGCGCAGGAGTCCCAGCGGGAGGTGCGGGACGTCGTGCGCGGCTATCGCGAGGCGGACCTGCGCGTCGAGCTGGAGGGCGCGCGCGGAGTGCTCGGCGCCGCCGGGATCGACTGCGCGATCGACCCGGTCACGGTCGAACTGCCCGGCACCGTCCAGTCGGTGCTCGGCTGGGTCGTCCGGGAGACCACGACGAACGTACTGCGGCACGGCGACGCGAAGCGGTGCGCCATCTCGCTGCGGGAGAAGGACGGTTCGGTGCTGCTGACGGTACGGAACGACGGCGTACGGGAAGGTGCGGCGATGGGACACGGCTCCGGCCTGGCCGGGCTGCGGGAGCGGCTCGCGGCGGTGGACGGGACCCTGGAGGCGGGACCGGGCGACGGCGGTACGTTCCGCGTGACGGCCCTCGTACCCGTACAGCGGTCGGGGGCGACCGCGTGAGCGCCGGCACCGTACGCGTCCTGCTCGCCGACGACGAGCACCTGATCCGGGGCGCCCTCGCCGCGCTCCTCGCCCTGGAGGACGATCTCGTCGTCGTCGCCCAGGCCGCCACCGGGCCCGAGGCGCTCGCCATGGCCCGCGCCCACCGCCCCGACGTCGCGGTCCTCGATCTGCAGATGCCGGGCCTCGACGGTGTGAGGGTCGCCACATCCCTCCGGGACGAACTGCCCGACTGCCGGACCATGATCGTGACCAGTCACGGCCGCCCCGGGCACCTCAAGCGGGCGCTCGCGGCCGGAGTGCGGGGCTTCGTTCCCAAGACCGTCAGCGCCCAGCGGCTGGCCGAGCTCATCCGTACCGTGCACGCCGGAAACCGTTACGTGGACCCGGAGTTGGCGGCCGACGCGATCGCCGCCGGGGACTCCCCGCTGACCGCGCGCGAGGCCGAGGTCCTGGAGTTCGCGGCCGACGGGGCGCCGGTCGCGGAGATCGCCGAGCGGGCGTCGCTGTCACCGGGAACGGTCCGGAACTATCTCTCCTCCGCCGCCGCGAAGCTCGGTGCCGAGAACCGTCATACGGCAGTGCGTCTCGCACGGGAGAAAGGTTGGGTATAGTTGGCTCCGCGCTACGGCGCAGGCGGACGTGGCTCAGTTGGTAGAGCATCACCTTGCCAAGGTGAGGGTCGCGAGTTCGAATCTCGTCGTCCGCTCCATGAAAGAAGCCCCCGGTCCTCTCGGACCGGGGGCTTCTTCGTGTTCCGGGGCCGCTACTCCCAGGCGTTGCCGGTCAGCAGCTCGTACGCCTCGATGTACTTGGCGCGGGTCGCGTCCACGATCTCCTGCGGGAGCGCCGGCGGCGGCTGCTCGCTCTTGCGGTCCCAGCCGGACGCCGACGAGGTCAGCCAGTCACGGACGAACTGCTTGTCGTACGAGGGCTGCGCGCGGCCCGGCTCCCAGCTCGCGGCCGGCCAGAAGCGGGAGGAGTCCGGGGTCAGGACCTCGTCGGCGATGATCAGGCTGTCGCCGTCGAAGCCGAACTCGAACTTGGTGTCGGCGAGGATGATCCCGCGCTCGCGGGCGATGTCCCGGGCCCTGCCGTAGACCGCGAGGGTCGTCTGGCGCAGCTGGGCCGCGGTCTCCGCACCGACCTGGCGGGCGACCTCCTCGTAGCTCACGTTCTCGTCGTGGTCGCCGACCGCGGCCTTGGTCGCGGGGGTGAAGATCGGCGTCGGCAGCTCGGAGCCGTCGCTGAGGCCCTCGGGGAGCGCGAGGCCGCAGACCGTACGGGACTCCTTGTACTCGACCAGGCCGGAGCCGGTCAGATAGCCGCGGGCCACGCACTCGACCGGCACCATGTTCAGCGACTTGCAGACGAGGGTGCGGCCGGCCCAGTCGGCGGGGGCGCCGGCCGGGAGGTCGGTGGAGATGACATGGTTGGGGACCAGGTCGGCGAGGCGGTCGAACCACCACAGGGAGAGCTTGGTGAGGACCCGCCCCTTGTCGGGGATCTCGGTCGGCAGCACCCAGTCGTACGCGGACATGCGGTCGCTGGCCACCATCACGAGGTCGCCCGCCTCGTTCTGGTAGAGCTCGCGCACCTTGCCCGTGTGGAGGTGGGTCAGGCCCGGGACCTGAACAGGCTCGGGCTTTTCTACGAATCCGGACACGGTTCCTCCGCGTAGGTTGATCCAGGAACGTTTCGATTCTCTCGCACTCTCCGGGCTGCCCGGTGAGCGGCCCCTCGAACGAACCCGGTCAGTCCCGTCCGCCGATCGGTCCGCGTGGGTCAGTCCCGCTTGCAGATGCGGTCGAGGAGATTCGCAGTGGCGCGCTGGATCCGCTGGTCGACATGGCCCGGCCGGTCCAGGGCGGGCGACCAGGCGAAGGTGCCGGAGGCGAAGACCCAGGCTCCGGACGGTGCCCGGTAGAGCGAGGTCTCCTGGTGCCGCAGGGCGCCTTCGCTGTCCTGGTAGGGCGAGTGGGCGAGCAGGATGCGGCCCTGGTGCTCGGGGAGCGCGGTGCGCGGGTAGTAGCGGTCGGCCTCGCCCGCGACCAGGCCCGGGATCTCGTCCCCGTCCCCGGCCCCGGTCGCGTCCCAGAGCCAGTGCTCCGCGTTCCGCACGACCAGGGGGTGCGGCTCCGGCACCCGCCCCGCGTACTGGATCCCCAGCAACTGCTGCTCCGGGCGGTCGATCTCGCGCCACAGGGCGGGGCGGCCGGGGCCTCGGCGCTTGCGGCAGGTGAGGAGCCGGTCCGGGACCCCGGACGGCGAGGGGCCGAGCTCGACCTGCCAGTACATGGTGTTGGCGGAGAGGAAGACGAGCGAGGTCCCCTGCTCGCGGGCCAGCTCGACGGTCCGGCGCATGGGGATCGACCAGTACTCGTCATGGCCGGGGAAGACCAGGCCCCGGTAGCGGGTCGGGTCGACGCGGCCGGCGTGCAGATCGCGGGTCTCGGCGTAGGCCAGGTCGTAGCCGTACCGCTCGGCCCAGCGGATGAAGTCGTAGGCGTGACCGACGTGGAGGGGCAGTCCGGCGCCCGCGTAGGGCCGGTCGAACGAGACCGTGCAGGCCGCGTCCTTCTCGCCGAGGAGTCGGCCCTGCTCGTCCCACGCGTGGTAGAGGCTCGCGCCGGTGCGGCCGTCCTCCGGGTAGAGGTTGTACGCCTGCCAGGTCACGTCCGGAAGGACGAGAAGGAGGTCGGCGGGGTGGTTGTCGCGGACGGTGAAGGGGATGTGGGACCGGTAGCCGTCGGCGGTCGTGAGTACGGCGACGTACGCCCCGATCGACCAGAGGGACGGGATCTGCAGACGCCAGGACTGCCACCAGTGGTGGCAGGAGACGGTCCGGTCGGCGGTGAGCGGAGCCGGCTGGACGATGCCGGAGAGCCGGGGACTGGTGGTGATCTTGGCGGCGCCGTCGCCCGCGTAATGACCGATCCGGTAGATGTCGACCGAGAACTGCTGCGGCGGGTCCACCGTGATGTGGAAATCGATCGCCTCACCGGGGGCGACGGCTCCGTTCGACGCGAAGCCCTTGATCTGGCTGCGGACGTCGTCGGCCGTGCGAGGGCCGCCGCCACCGCCACGGGCCAGCGTCTCGTCGGCGTACCAGGGGACGACCTGTCCGGTGTCGTCGAAGTAGTTCTCCGAGCCGCGCAGCCAGGGCAGGGGCCCTTGCCCGAAGGGGTCCGAGACGGCGTGGGCGAGCGCGCCCGATTCCCACCGCCTGATCTGCTCCGCCCCCATGTCGCACCCCTCCCTCGACTCCCCCGCGCCGAATCCGTCATGTGCTGTCGTGTGCCGTCGTGTGTGCCCTCGCGCGCTGTCCGCGGTGCGGGCTGTCATGTGCTGCTGTCAGTGCCGGTCCCCAGCACATCACATAACGCACGCACTCCGTCACCGTTCGTCGCGAATTGACGTGAATGGAAGGCGGGCTTCCGGGGTGTCGACGTGTCTCAGACGAGGCGGACGGGCTTCTCGGGGCGGACGCCGGTCTTGGCGAGCCAGCTCCGCAGGGGCTCGGGGTCGCCGTCCTCGACCAGGGCGAGGACGCGGGCGGCCAGGTCGGTGTTCCGCTCGCCGCCGACGAGGAGCGCGGGCCCGTCGAGCCAGTCGAGGCCGGGGGCGGCGCCCGCCGTGTCGACGGCGGCGCAGCAGACCATGGCCGTCACGTGGTCGGCCAGCAGGTCCCGGCCGGTCCTGGGCGGCTGGAGCGGGAAGAGCGGCAGCGTGTCGTCGCCCGCGGCGGAGGCATGGGGCGCGGGAGCGGGGGCCGCGGGCCTGGCCGCCTCTTCGCGGGCGACATGCGCGGTGAGCGCGGCGGCGAGGACGTCGGCGGCCGGGTTGCCCGCTCCGGCGTGCTCGACGGAGTCGTCGGGGTCGTCTTGGGAGGGGCCGGTGGGGTCGCTGAGGCCGGGATCGTCGGGGGTGAGGCCGGGATCGTCGGAGGCGGGGACCTCGGGTGTGGCCGGTTCGGGCGGTGACTCGTCCTGGGAGGCGGCCTCCCCCTCGGCGTGGGTCGAGAGGTGGGACATCACCCGGGTCAGGGTCGGGCCGTCGGCGGCCGCGGAGCCGGTTCCCGCACCCGTACCCGTACCGACGCCCGTAGCCGTACCCCTGCCGGTGTCGGCGGGAAGGACGCCCAGCTCGTCGAGGACGAGGTGGAGTCGGGCCGCGTCGGCGCGCCACTTACGGTCGACGACCTCTTCCGGGTACTGGTCCCAGTCCACCGGGGACCAGTCCGGGCCGGTCTCCGCCGGGCCGCCGTGGAAGAGGCGGGCGGCGAGCAGCGAGGCGGCCTCGTCGACGGCACCGGGCTCCTCGAGCAGGTCACAGGCCGGGCGTTCGCCCAGCCGGGAGGTGAAGCCCTCGGCGAGGCGGTCGCGCCGGGAGAGCTCGGTGAGGGCCGCCACCACGCCCACGTCGAGGCTCGAAGGCCAGCGGCCCATCCGCCACGCGGGCAGCGCGACGCGGGTGAGCAGCCGGTCCCAGCCCGCGTAGGCGAGGCCGACCTGCTCCTGGGCGACGATCCGCACTCCGTAGTCCACAGCCTGCGCACGCTCGGAGCCGGCCACGGCGACGCCCCGCTCCATCTCGGCGGCATGCCCGCGGCAGAGGCGCAGCAGGACCCGGGCGACCCGCCCGATGCCGTGGGCGCCGAGCCTGCTGACCGGGTCGAGCCCCTCGCGGCGGGGAGCGGCGACGGCGGCGTCGAGGCCCTGCACGAAGCGGCGGGCCGCGGCTATGTCGGGGTGCGCGGCCGGAGCCGTACCGGCGACGACGGGGGCGAGGACCGCCCGCAGCTCGCCGACGCGCATCCACCACAGGAAGGGCGAGCCGATGACGAGGACCGGGGCGTCGGAGGAGCGCCGGAGTCCCGCCGTACGACCGGCGCCGTGTGCCGGGTGCGTACGGTCCTCGAGCCAGCTGTCGCAGTCCGGCGTCAGGGCTATCGCGGAGGGCGCCGGGACGCCGAGCCGGTCGGCGAGGTCCCGGACCATCCGGTAGAGATCGGGGGCCGAGGTCTCGGCGAGCTCCACGGTCGGGGTGACGGCGGGCCGGGACCGCGCGATCACCAGCGCGACCGCCGCGGCGGCCAGCAGGACGACCAGCGCGAGCACGGTGGTCACCCAGCGGGCCGCGTCCCAGCCTGCGCCCGTGAAGTGACCGGTCACCCCTCCCGCGTAGAGGATCACGGCCGCGGCGGCCGGGAGCAGGGCGAGGCCCAGCGCCCTGCCGCGGACCCGGAGCACGGCGAGGGCACGGGCACGCGCGGCGCGTGCGCCCATCTCCTCGCCGACAACGGAACCTGTACCGGACACGCCGTACATCACCCCCTCCTGCCCTCGTCGGGACTGCCTGTGGCGGTGTTGCTCACTCCCCCACTGTGGCACCCGCCACTGACATCGCAATGCCGGTGGGCCAAGTGCCGGAACGCCTTCGCCGCACCCTAGTTGGGGCTTCGGCGGGCGTCATCCGGATGGCTCAGCCGTCACTCGATGGAATGGCTTTGGGCAAAGGTGATGACGGTTCGGGCGGGTTAGAGGTTCACTCCCCCGCGGCCTTGCGCGCGATGTCCGTACGGTGCTGCGAGCCGTCCAGACGGATCCGGCCGACCGCCGCGTACGCCCGCTCGCGGGCCTCCGCCAGGTCCGTTCCGGTCGCGGTGACCGACAGGACGCGGCCGCCGGCGCTCACGATCGCCTCGCCGTCGCGCTTCGTCCCGGCGTGCAGGACGTAGGCATGCGGGGCATCCTGCGCCGCGACCTCGTCGAGACCCTCGATCGGGTCACCCGTGCGCGGGGTCCCCGGGTAGTTGTGCGAGGCGACGACGACGGTCACCGCCGCGTCCTCGCGCCAGTTGAGCGGCGGCTCGTTGTCGAGGGTGCCGTTGGCGGCGTTCAGCAGGACGCTCGCCAGCGGGGTCCGCAGCCGGGCCAGGACGACCTGGGTCTCCGGGTCGCCGAAGCGGGCGTTGAACTCGATGACCCGTACGCCACGGCTGGTCATCGCCAGACCGGCGTACAGCAGGCCCTGGAACGGGGTGCCGCGGCGGCGCAGCTCGTCGACGGTGGGCTGCAGGACGGTGTCCATGACCTCGTCGACCAGCTTGGGGTCGGCCCAGGGCAGCGGTGAGTAGGCGCCCATGCCGCCGGTGTTCGGGCCCTCGTCGCCGTCGAGCGCGCGCTTGAAGTCCTGCGCGGGGGTGAGCGGGAGGACGGTGACGCCGTCGGTGATCGCGAAGAGGGAGACCTCGGGGCCGTCCAGGAACTCCTCGATGACGACCCGGCCGCAGGCGAGCGCGTGCGCGCGGGCCTCGGCGAGGTCGTCGGTGACCACGACACCCTTGCCGGCCGCGAGGCCGTCGTCCTTGACGACGTAGGGAGCGCCGAAGGCGTCGAGCGCCTCGTCGATCTCCTCGGCGGTGGTGCAGACGTAGCTGCGGGCGGTCGGGACGTTGGCCCCGGCCATGACGTCCTTGGCGAACGCCTTGGAGCCCTCCAACTGCGCCGCCTGCTCGGACGGGCCGAAGCAGGGGATGCCGGCCGCGCGGACGGCGTCGGCGACACCCGCGACGAGCGGGGCCTCCGGGCCGACGACGACCAGGTCCGCCTGGAGGTCGGTGGCCAGTCGCGCGACGGCTTCGCCGTCCAGCTGGTCGACGGGGTGCAGCTCGGCGACCTCCGCGATTCCGGCGTTGCCGGGCGCGCAGTGCAGAGCGGTGACGTCGGGATCGAGGGAGAGAGAGCGGCACAGGGCGTGTTCGCGGGCGCCGCCGCCGATGACGAGGACCTTCACGCCAGCCAGGGTAGCCCGCGTGGCCGGATGTCCCTTGTGCGGGCCACCGAGCGAGACGCCCCTACTCGTTCGTGTATTCCTCCACAACCGTGGCTCCGAGCTCGCGCACGATCAGCTCGTGGCCGGAGAGGGCGGAGTCGACGAGGTCGGGGTCGTCCTCCTCGGGCACGTCGTCCTCGGGCGCGACGGGCGGCGGCGCATGGTGGACGGGCGGCGCGGCCTGGGGCTGGTTCCGGGGTACGGAGGTGGGTGCGGGCGCCTGCTGGACCGACGGTGCGGGAGGCGTCTGCGGGGGCTGCTGGGTGTGCGGGTTCTGCTGCGTCTGCTGACTCTGCTGTGGGGAAGACCACTGCTGCTGCGGGGCCTGGGCCGGGCGTCCACCGCCGAAGTTGGCCGCGGCGGGAGGCGGATTGGCGCCGCCCGAGGGGTCGATGATCGCCTCGATCTTCCACTGCACGTTGAACTGCTCGGCCAGCACCTGCCGCAGCACGTCCTCGCTGCCGCTGCTCGCGAAGTTGTCGCGGGCACCGGCGTTGAGGAAGCCGAGCTGGAGGGTGGTGCCGTCGAACCCGGCGACCTGGGCGTTCTGACTGAGCAGGATCCAGGTGAAGCGGCGCCGGTTCTTCACGGCGTCCAGGATCGGCTGCCACATGTTCCGCACCTGGGCGGCGCCCTGGGCCATGTCGCCGGAGGGAGCCGGACCCGGCGTCGGGGCGGCGGCCTGCGGCACAGGGGCGGGGGCCTGGGGCGCGGGCGCGGAGGCTCCCGGCCAGGCGCCGGGGGCCGGGGCGGCCGGGGCGGCGGGGGCGCCGGGGGTCGCGGCCCCGGGCCAGGCACCGGGGCGGGGAGCCTCGGCGGCGGGCGCGGGCTGCTGCACGGGTGCGGGGGCCTGCGGGGCCGGGACCTGGGGTGCGGGGGCCTGCGGGGCCGGGGCCTGCGGGGCGGGCGGCGCCATCGGGGCATGGGCCTCCGGGCCGGGGACGTACCCCATGGCGGGCGCGGGCGCACCGGTGGTGAACACGGGCGCCGGGCCGGCCGCGGCACCGCGCTCGAGACGGTCGATCCGGGCCTGGAGCGACCGCTCGTCGTCGAAGGCGGCGGGCAGCAGCACGCGCGCGCAGATCAACTCCAGCTGGAGCCGGGGCGAGGTGGCCCCGCGCATCTCGGTCAGTCCGGTGTTCACGAGGTCGGCCGCCCGGCTGAGCTCGGCGGCGCCGAACACGGACGCCTGCGCCTGCATGCGCTCCACGACGTCCACGGGGGCGTCGATGAGCCCCTTCTCGGCGGCGTCCGGCACGGCGGCGAGGATCACCAGGTCCCGCAGCCGCTCCAGAAGGTCGGCGACGAAGCGCCGGGGGTCGTTGCCGCCCTCGATGACCCGGTCCACGACCTCGAACGCGGCGGCGCCGTCGCCGGCGGCGAAGGCGTCCACCACCGAATCGAGCAGGGACCCGTCCGTGTACCCCAGAAGCGAGGTCGCCATGGCGTATGTCACACCGTCGTCGGCCGCTCCGGCCAGCAGCTGGTCCATCACGGACATCGAGTCACGTACGGACCCCGCACCGGCGCGGACGACGAGGGGCAGGACGCCGTCGGCGACGGGGATGCCCTCGCGGCCGCAGACCTCGCCCAGGTATTCCCGCAGGGTGCCGGGGGGCACGAGCCGGAACGGATAGTGGTGCGTCCGGGACCGGATCGTCCCGATGACCTTCTCCGGCTCGGTGGTGGCGAAGATGAACTTGAGATGCTCCGGCGGCTCCTCGACGACCTTCAGCAGGGCGTTGAAGCCCGCCGAGGTGACCATGTGCGCCTCGTCGATGATGTAGATCTTGTAGCGGCTGGAGGCGGGGCCGAAGAACGCCTTCTCCCGCAGGTCACGGGCGTCGTCCACACCACCGTGGGAGGCCGCGTCGATCTCGATGACGTCGATCGAACCCGGCCCGTTCCGCGCCAGGTCGCGGCAGGACTGGCACTCTCCGCACGGGGTGGGAGTGGGACCCTGCTCACAGTTCAGACAGCGCGCCAGGATGCGCGCACTGGTCGTCTTGCCACAGCCGCGGGGCCCGCTGAACAGGTACGCGTGATTGACCCGGTTGTTCCGCAGGGCCTGCTGCAACGGGTCGGTGACATGCTCCTGCCCGATGACCTCGGCGAAGGACTCGGGGCGATAGCGGCGGTACAGCGCGAGAGACGACACGTATACGAGGTTATAGGCGCCCACCGACAACCCGGGAACGCAAGCGCCCCCCACGCACCCGCCAGAGCCGACCTACCCTTGCTGCCTTCCGGCCCTGGGGGAGTTCAGTCAGATAGCGCCACGTGAGGGGCTCCGCCAAGGGTACCCGATCCTGGAGGCCCCGCGGCCCCCCGATCCCGATCACGGAAACCTCTTCTGGATCACGTTCGCGAGCACCCCTCAGCGTCTTGTATTGTTTGCGGCGGAGGATTCGCCTAGTGGCCTAGGGCGCACGCTTGGAAAGCGTGTTGGGGGCAACCCCTCACGAGTTCGAATCTCGTATCCTCCGCCAGTGCCTCACCGGGCACGATGTCGAAGGGCCCCACCGCTTGCGGTGGGGCCCTTCTTCGTTTCCCGCCGCACCCCCTCCCCTCGCCCCCACCGGCGTGCGGAACGGAAATCCGGCGGCGGGGATGTGGATCGTGCAGAGGAGAGGGAGCGCCGCCGGGGGGAGGCTCCCCTCACGGTGCTCCGGGCGGAAACGGCGGGCCGGCCGGGTAGGGCGAGGCCGCGGGTCCGTCACCCGAACTGGTACGGCTCCCAGGCGCTCGACCCCAAGGGGAACTGGTACGTCGGCATGTTCGCCGTGGCGCTCGTGGTGAACGGCTTGCCCCGGTCGTCCACCCGGAGCACTCCGCTGCGTTCGCCGCTGCTCCACTCCAGCTCCAGGTACCACCGCACGCTCCGGCCCCGCGTGTGCGCGGTGATCGTCAGTACCTGCGGGTCGCTCGCGGACACCGTGTACGGGAAGTCCGACGCCGGGACGTACCGGTCGCCCTTCCACCCCGCCACGGGGACGGGCCGGGGCTGGGCCGCGTCCAGGTTGATGTCCAGGCTCTGCATACGGGCGTCCCCGCCGCAGCCGACGCCCATCGCGTACACGTTGCCCCGCAGCGGCTCGGACGTCTTGACCGTCCGTACGTGCAGAGCCTTGAGGACGACCGTGTCGTCGCCGAGCCCCTGAAGCGACACGTCGATCACCATCTCGCCCCCGGGCACCCCGCCGAGGGCGGTGACCCAGCCCGGCGCGTTCTGCTCGGAGGGCGGCGGCGGCACGACCTTCGGGCTCTGGTCCACGACGTAGAACTGGCTGCACGGGTTCTTCCACACATACGGGTTGACGCTCGCCGCCAGCGGCACCGCGAGGGACTCGTCCCCAGCCCCGTCCGTCTTCCCCGGGGCATCCGTACGCGTACCGGTCGACGGCCCGCCGGGGGTCGGTGTGCTCGACGTCGTACGGCTGGGCTTCGCGTCACCCGTGGCCGGGCCGCCGGGTGTGCGAGCCGCCGAGGACGAGGCCGCGGGAACCTCGGCGAGCCGGTCGCCCTCGCGTGAAGTGTCGTGCGTGTTGGTCCAGACGACCGCGGTACCGACGGCCGCGACGACGACCATCGCCGCGGCGGCGGCCAGGGGCCACAGCAACCGGCGTCGGCGGGACGCCGGGACGGTGGCGGGTTCCTGGGGCGCCGACGCCGCCTCGTCCCGTACCGACTCGGAGTCGGGGTCGAGGCCGGGGTCGGCGTCGGGGGTCGGCTCCGGATGTGGCTTCTGGTCGTGCTGCCGCCCCTGTTCCTGCGGCTCCTGTTGCGGTTCGGCCTCTGCCCGCTCGGTCGGCTCGGTCGGCTCCTTCGCCTCCTTCGCCTCCTTCGCCTCCGTCGGCTCCTTCGACCGCTCAGGGCCCGAAGGGGACTTCTCCGCTGCGGACCCCGTCGTCGCGGTCCTGCCCCGCCGCCGGGTCTCGTCCGCCACGATCCACAGGCGGTGCAGCCGCAGCAGCTCCTCGCGCTGCGCCCCGCAGAGCCGGGCGATCTTCTCCACGGGCGCGAAGTCCGTCGGTACGGCATCGCTGTTGCAGTAGCGGTGCACCGTCGACGGGCTCATGTGCAGGCGCTTGGCGAGGGTGCCGTAGCTGAGCCCTGACCGTTCCTTCAATTCCCTTAGGAAGCCCGCCAGATCATCACTCTGCATCCCCACCCCGAGCAGTCCTTCCGTTCGCCGTGCCGTTCGCCATTGCCGTTCGACGTCCCAGGCAGGCGTTCCAGGGGGAACACGTTTCCCCAGGTCAACCCCACTCCACGCATTCGCGCCTACGACATTGTCCCCGGCTGCTGGTGCGAATGCGAAGGCGGCACGCAAGGTGAGTGCAGCGCCGCCACTCGGGCCGGACGCTCCCACCGATCAGCCGGACGCTTCCGCTGATCGACCGTCACCACCACTCACACAACGGGGAAAACCTCATGCGTACCTTCACTCTCCGCCGCACCGTCCTCGCCGCCACCGTCATGACCACCGCCCTCCTCACCACCGCCTGCGGTGGCACGGAGACCGGAAAGACACCTTCCGCCGGAGCGTCGGGCAAGGGCCCGTCCGCCACGTCGACGGTGTCTCCCACGCCCTCGGTCGGCCAGTCGGGTACGGGTGGCACGAACTCCGGCGGCAAGGAGAGCGCCGGCGGCACGAACAGCGGGACGAACGCGGGTACCGGCGGCGGGACGCACACCGACGACAAGGGGACCACCGGTGGCACCAAGAAGCCGGGCGGTGGTCAGGCCAAGGTCGTCACCTGCACCGGTGACAACACCAGGGTCGTCGTCACACGCCCCTCCCGCCCCATCAACCACCTGCTGCTCACGGCCACCAACAAGGGCCCCGCGTCCTGTGACCTGTACCGGGCGCCGCTCCTCCGCTTCGACGACGAGCAGTCCGCCACCGCCATCGACGACGGCACCCAGCAGCAGAGCGTGATCCGCCTCGCCCCGGGCCAGTCCGCCTACGCCTCCGTCATCCTGATCGGCGAGCGCACCGGCGAGGAGGCCCACGGCCGCACCACGTCCCGGCTCGGCGTGTACTTCGACTCGCGCGACGCGTCCGGTTCGGTCGGCAGTCCGGCGATCCTGAAGCTCCCGGCCGACACGTACAAGACCGACGACGCCAAGGTCACGCACTGGATGGGCAGCCTCGACGAGGCGCTCGGCTACTGACAGCACGCGCGACGCGCGCACCACGATCCGCACGTACGGCGAAGGGCGCGACCGATGTCGGT
>NZ_JBHTTQ010000047.1:0-51516 GCF_042794475.1 Streptomyces sp. NPDC056527 | reverse complement strand
GCCCGTACGCGTCGTCCGACGCGTACGGGCCCTCGGTGCGCCGCGTTCCAAGCTCCCCGCCGGCCGAAGCGGCCCTCCACACAGTCCGCCGCGCGCCGGTCGCGGCTGCCGAACATTCGGACGGCTTTGGGCCGCCCTGAAGGGGCCTGTCCGTTGTCAGCCCTGTGGGGCGCCCGGTTCGACGTCCTTGGACAGCGGCACCTGTCCGGTGTTATCGACGTGCCGGGCGGCGACCCACGCGGACTTGTCGCGCAGCAGGTACCAGATGCTGTTGCCGTCGACGGTCTGGGCGTGCACCTTGCTGCGCAGACCGACCTCGACGCCGTGGCTCAGGTTGCCGATGACGGAGGAGTCCGTGCTCGGATACTTTCGCAGGTTGACGCCGATGGTGCTGACGACGGTGCCGAACGGCTGGGGTGGACTGGGCATCATGACCTCCAGGGGAACGCCGGAGTGGCGTGGTGCTGTCCGGTATCCGGACGGGTTGCTTGCACGGTAAGGCCGATTCCCGCCGGGGAGCCGGAGGCGTGCGGGGCACGCCACGGACGGCGCCCGGGCGTCATTCCGATGGTTCCGTCCCTCAGCCAGGCCCGTCCCCTCGCGCGCGGCGCCCCCGACAAGCTCCCGGGCGGGGCGTCGGCAGGGACCTCAGGATGTGGGCGCGTCCAGCTGCGGCTCCAGTGTCACCTCGGTCACGCTCACGCCCTCCGGAGCGCCGAACGCCCTGACCATCACGCCCAGGTGGGTACCGGTGGCCTCCAGAGCCAAGTGGTCGGCTCCCACGCGCAGGTCGAGCCTTGCCACGGGCTCGCCCGAGAAGTCCGGCATTCGGTAGATCCGCGCCGCCGGGTAGTTCAGGCTGGTCAGCTTCTTCTGCATCTCCTCGTACGTGGCCGTGTCCGTGCCCGAGAACGCCCTGCTCAGGCGCCATGCGTGCCTCTCGGCGGCGCACTCCTCCTCAGCGGTCAGCGGCACCTCATCGACCAGGACGGGCATGGTGGAGTCGGGGGTCGGCTCCGCTGCCGTGGTGTCGGCCGTGGAAGCCGATGCCACATCATCGGTGCCGCTGGAGACGTCCGGAGCGCAGCTCTGCGAGATGAGGTCTGCCAACTCGAGGAACCGCAGCTCCGCACCGTCGTCACTCGCCACGGCGACGCTGGCCGTGGAGATCTGATCGGCGGTGGCGTTCTGCGCGCCGACGCCGGCCAGGACGACGACGAGCGCGGCAGCCGGCAAGGACTTCGGGAGGAATATCGATCGCATGTCCGTACCCTGCAGGCTGCTGATCACCGCCCACATGAGCACCCGTACTCAATCCACCAGAGCATCAGCTCACCGGCGACCCTCAATCCCTCAGATCCGTCGCCGTCGGCAGCCGGGCATCAGGTCCGCCTGCCGACGCAGGTGCAACTGCCGGTAGATGCACGTCAGATGGACTTCCACCGGAGTGAACCGCCGCAGGCCGGTTCATTGAACGCCGGTATGACCACCGAGAGTCCCACCCGGGAAGTCTCGATTGCGGTGTCGGTCACGGATGTCGCGAGGCTCCCATGGGCGGGGCGGGTCAGCCGCGAAGGGCTTCGGCCGGTTGCACGGAAGACGCACGCCGGGCGGGATAGATCCCTGCCACGACGCCGGTCGCCAGACCGATGAGCGGGGCGGTGGCCAGGGTCACCGGGTGCATGACCGGCGTCCAGTCCCTGATCAGCGCCACCACCAGGACGGTCAGCGTGCCGATGGCCGTACCGATGAGTCCACCGAACGCGCCCAGCGTCCCCGACTCGGCGAGGAACTGGGCGGTGACATGCCGCCCTTGCGCACCGAGGGCACGGCGCAGGCCGATCTCCCCGGTGCGCTCCAGGACCGCCACCAGGGTGGTGTTGGCGATGCCGACCGCTCCGATGACCAGGCACACCCCGGCGAGCAGCAGAAACAGCTGTTCGAGGTCGGAGGTCACCGAGGTCCGCAGGCTCTTCGGGTCGGGCGGCGGAACCGCCTTGAAGTACTCCGGGTGGTCGGGGCGCAGCGCCGTGGGGGCCTCCCCGGCCACCTGAGGGGCAGCACCCAGATCGGTGGCGATGAGCATCCTCGCGCCGTCGGTGGGCCGCCCCCACAGTTCAACCGCGGTGGTCTGGGGCACGAGAACCGAGAGCAGCACGTCCGGCTGGCGCTGAACATCGTCGACGATGCCCATGACGGTGAACGGCTGCCCCCCGATGAAGATCGCCGGCTTGGTCTCCAGCGTGGTGATCCCCAGCCGCGCGGCGATGCCCGAGCTGATCACGGTGACGCGCTGGCGGGCGTCGGTGTGGAAGTCGTCGTACAGCCTGCCCTGGGAGAGCCGGGGCTCGGCCGCGCGCAGGGCACCAGGGGCGGCGGCCACCACGTTGAGTGCTTCCCCTCCCGTGTCGCCCACCGGGGCGGCGGTGACGGCGAGTTCGGCGGCGCTGCGTCGGGGCCGCACCGTCCACAGCACGCCGGCGTGCCGCACCCCGTTGAGCCGCTCGACGCGGTCCGAGGCGTCGTCCGGAAACGCGGCATCGGCGAACTCGTCCTGTTCGCGGGCGATGTCCTCGACGGTCACCTCGGTGGCGGAGAGCACGTTGAAGCGGGCGTCGATCTGCGAGGAGGCCGTGGCGGTGAGGCCGAGTACCGCGACGAAGGCGCCGACGCCCAGGACGGTGCCGAGCATGGTGAGCGCGGAGCGGGCGGGGCGCTGCAGCATCCCGGCCAACGCCTCGGCCAACAGATCCCGTGGCGCAAATACCGAGCGCCCGATTCCGGGCAGGGGTGTGGCCTTCCGTGCCTTTCGGTTCCGGCTCAGCATGCGGGTGCCTGCTCGCTCTCGCTCAATACGCCGTCCCGGATGGTGACCGTCCGCCGGCCGCGGGCGGCCACGGCCAGGTCGTGCGTGATGAGGACGACCGTGATGCCCTCGGCGTTGAGGGCCTCCAGCAGTTGGAGCACCGCCTCGGCGTTGCCGGTGTCGAGGTTTCCCGTCGGCTCGTCGCACAGGAGCAGCGAGGGCCGGGCGACCAGGGCCCGGGCGATGGCCACCCGCTGGCGTTCGCCGCCGGACATCCGCGAGGGCAGTGCGTCGGTCCGATGGCCGAGGCCCACCCGGTCCAGCGCCTCGCGGGCCCGCTGAGGGCGCTCGCGGCGCGGAGCACCGCTGTAGACCATGGCGAGTTCGACGTTCTCACGGGCGCTGCGGTGCGCCAGCAGGTGGAAGGCCTGGAAGACGAACCCGATACGGCGGCCGCGCAACGTGGTGCGCTCGGTGTCCCTGAGCCGGCCGGTGTCGATGCCGTCGAGGAGAAAGCTGCCCGTCGTGGGGGTGTCGAGGAGTCCGGCGATGTTCAGGAACGTGGACTTGCCCGACCCGGAGGGGCCGACGACGGTGACGAACTCGCCCCTGCGGATCGTGAGGTCGCCGGGGCGGAACGCCTCCACGGGCGGCGGCCCCGGATAGGTGAGGCCGACCTGCCGGAATTCGATGACGGGCGGTTCGGACGGGGTCGGGGACGCGGTCATCCGGCGCCCCCCTGCGCGGCGTCGTCGGCCCGGACCCCGGTGACCACCCGGTCGCCCTCGGCGAGGGTCCCGCTGTCCAGGGGGATGACCTCGACATGGCCGTCGCCGGTGGTGCCGGGCTTCACCCGGACCCGGCGCTGCCTGCCGTCGTCCTCGAGCACGGTGACCGCGGTGGAGCCGTCGGCGCCGGCCGACACCGCCGTGACGGGTACGACCAGGACCTTGCCGCCGGTCGTGGCGGCCAGGACGGTCAGTCGGACGTTCTGCCCGGCCCAATCGACCTCCAGCGGCCGGCCCGGCGCCAGAGTCATCAGGTAGCCGTCCGCGTCGGCCTGCCCACCGGCCGGCTGTCCGTCCTGCGCGTCGCCATCGGGACGCGGCGTCGTGCGGGTGGTGGCGATGGACCGTACGGATGCCTGGGCGGTGGTGCCGTTGATCTCGGAGAGGATCTCCGCCTTCTGGCCCGCCCTGATCAGGCCCTTCTGGTGGTCGGGCACGTAACCGTGCACCACCAGGGCGCCCGCGGCGACCGTCATCACGGCTCCCTGCACCTTCGCGCCGAGCCGTACGGGGAGGTCCTGCACCCGCGCCGGGAAGCTCTCCAGGAACGCGACCTCGCCGGACGGGACCATGGGGCCCGCGGCCGCCCGCGCGGCGACGAGGCCCTCGCGTGCGGTGGCCAGGTCCTCCCGGGCACGGCCGACCGACTTGCGCAGGCGCTCCAGATCGCGACCGCCGCCATCCGCCTTCCCGACCGTTCCCGTGGTCGATCCCGTCGTCTCGGTCGAGCCCGAACCGGACTCGGAGCCGGAACCGGCCTCGGCGGTCTTCAGCGTGTCCTCGGCGTCGTCCAGAGCTCGTTCGGCCGAGGTCACCTGCGCTTCGGCCGAGGTGACGGTGGCCGAGCCCTCGGGGCCGCCGGCCATGACCGGTTCGTAGCCGAGCGCGTCGTAGAGCGCGGTGACCGCCGACTTGGTGCCCTCACCGAAACGCCCCCGGCTGTCGGGGGAAGTGGAATGACCGAGCCGCTGGAGCGCGTCCTGGAGCTGGCCCACGTCACTGCCCTGGGCGCCGGGCTTGAGGTCGCGATAGAGCGGAACGGTGCCCTGGAGCGCGATCACCGGACGGCCGGAGATCTCGACCAGCAGCCGGCCCGCGCGTACCTCGTCTCCAGCCTTCAGCGGCAGTCTGGAGACCGTGGGGCTGCCTCCCTCGCCCGCGCCGCCGGGGGCGATCTCCACACTCTGGCCGGCGACCACGGTGCCGCGAAGGATCACCGAGGAGGCCAGCATCCGGTACTCGACCGGCGCCGTGATCACGGACGGTGCGGGAGGCCGGGAGTCCGCCGCCGCCTGGGCAGGCGACTTGACGAGCAGGGAGGCCCCGAAGCCCGCCCCGGTGAGCGCGACCGCGCCCATGGCGATCAGGGCAACCCAGCGGCGCCTGATCCGTACACCGTCACCACCGTTGCCGCGGACCGCCTCGGCCGCGCCCACGGAGGGCTGTTCGTCGTTCTGCATTCAGTTCGCCAATGCCTCGTTGGCCGCCTTGATGACCGCGGTCCGATCCTTCTTGATCTCGGCGAAACCGATGGCATTCTGCTCGATGTAGTCGTTCTGGATCTGCGTTTCGAGCCGGAGCAGAACGGTGGAAAGTTTCGTTTCCTGCTTGCACTTCACATCGGCCTTGGCCGCGACCTTCTCCTCCGGTGATGCGGAGTTCCCCTGAGGCGCATACTTCGCGGCGGGCTGCAGGAAAGCGGTGTACTGATACCCGGATTTCTTCATGCAGGCCACCCAATCGTCCTGCGCCCTTTTGAATTCCGACGTCTCCTGGGCCTTCCCGAAGGAGGAGAAATCGATGCTGAGCAGCCCGACCTTGCCCTTCGTGGGATCCTGTACTTTGTCGAGCCCCAGCTTGCGGCTGGCCTCCCCCAAGCAGCCACGCTCGGGAATGTCCTTGCCCTGGTAACTGCGGCCCGCGCCCCCCTTGCCGCCGTAGACCATGTACGCCTCGGGCGGAAAGTCGGCCCCGCCGGAAACCGCGCCTTCGGCGTGCTCGGCGTCGCCTGCCGACGGCATCATGTGATAGCCGTACTCGGCGGCGACCTTCTCGCTGACCACGCCGTACCGGCGGTTCACGACCTTGACCGGCTCGCGCTTCTTGACCGGCCAGTCGAATCCGAACCGCTTCATGCAGTCGGAAGCCAGGGTGAACCTCGCGGTGTCGGCCAACGCCTGCTGCTCGGGGGTGAAGATGTAGGCGGACACCGGGAGGACGATGTCGGCCTCCGTGACGACGTCCCGGACCGCCGAGCCGCCACCTCCGCCGCTGGAGCCGACGTCCTCCCCGGCGCCCTCCGCACACCCGGTGAGCAGCAGCGCGCCGACCCCGGCGGCGATGACGAGACGTACGTAACGCAAGGAAACCCCTGGATAGAGTGGATAAGCACGGTGGGGCGGAATCGACTCCGCCCCACCGCGGTCATGAGCCGGCAAATCAGAAGTCGAACGAGTTCCCGACACAGTCGTAACTGAACTTGTGCGAGTTCATGTTGTCGTTGGCCTTCTTGCCGCCGTAGCTGAGGGTGACCCACGCCATGTTGGACACTTCACCGTTGGCCATGACCATGAAGCAGGGACCGACATGCCCGGAGTTGTAGTACACCGACACGCCGGTGTCCGGGTCCCAGTTGTCGATGGAGCTGACGTTTTCGACGACGCCGTCACCCCGGTAGAGCGCCACGAAAGCGCCGCCGTCATAGCTGATGGTGGACCAGTTAGGACGGGAGTTGAAGTCGTTCCGCTTGGCTCCGTTGAGGTCGGAGTCCGACCAGAGACAGACGTTGTTGTAGGTGCAGCTGGCGGCCTGCGAGGGCGCGGCCATGGCGACTCCCGCGCCGAAAAGCGATGCCACGGCAAGCAGCATTGCCAAAATGCGTCGAAACATGAGAATTCCTCGTCTGCGATTCAAACGGAATAAACGACCAACGACCTATGAACGGCGAGAGGTGTCCACGATGCGGCGCCACATCACACCCCCCGCCGATGTGCATGTTGTGTGCACATCAGGTGTGGAGGTCGAAGGCTAACCGATCTTCAGCGGCATCGAAAACGATCTTGTGTGCTACCCGTCGGTCTTCTGTCGATCCGACAAGCCCCTTCGACGGATCACCCAGTCCAGGGGGTGGCCACGGCCCCGGGGGAACCCCCTGTCCTGGGGAGCGGGCACCGCGCCGGGCCGGTGGCTCGGCGGTCGGCTCCTGCGGCGGTCCCGGGCCAGAGCATGGGTCACGCGGGAGTGGCGGCACGTCTCCCTGCCGGCCGTCGCGACCGGAGCGCACGAACTCGCCGTCGTGACGACGGCGGTGGCTTCATCGCCGGGTGGATCGCCGGGTGAGTCGTTGCGGAACGATGTCGTCGCGCGGCGAGAACGGATCGACCGTCCTGCGGGTCGAGAACCTGAGCGACGCCATCCCCGACGATCACCGGCCGGACGTCACCGTGCTGCGGTTCGCGCCCCCACGGATCACGGCGTCAGATGTTGTGGGGTGGCTCACAGAGGGGCCGGGCGGGGGCCGGCGCCGTGGCATCCGGGTGATGTGGGCGTGTCGTTCCACGCGCGTCCGCACACGGTCCACACACTGGGGGAAACGCGTGGGCGGAGGCTCTCGCCGTCACGGTGGCGAATCGTCCGACCAGGGAAAGTCCCTGGTCAGAACGATTCTGCTGCACCGTGCCGCAGTGGGGCGGGTGGGACTCGAACCCACGGCCGACGGATTATGAGTCCGCTGCTCTAACCGGCTGAGCTACCGCCCCTAACGGTGTGGCGCGTACATGTGTGCGCGCCGTCTGCCGCAGCATAGCCGCTCATACGATCTCCTGCTCCGGATGCTCGGCACTGCTGCGCGCTCCTCGACCAGGAGGACTCCGCGGCGTGGCGGATGGTTCCCGGACACAAGAAAGAGGACCCCTAAGGGTCCTCTTTCGATCGCTCCCCCGGCTGGACTCGAACCAGCAACCCTCCGGTTAACAGCCGAATGCTCTGCCAATTGAGCTACAGGGGATCGCGCTCCCCCGACTGGACTCGAACCAGTAACCTGCCGGTTAACAGCCGGCTGCTCTGCCAATTGAGCTACAGGGGATTGCTGCGTTGCACCGAACGGATCCACCTCGGGTGTTCCCGGGCGGCGCGCGCTCGCTGCGACACATACATTAGCGCAAGCAGGGGGGTGCTCCGCCAATCGGTATGCCGTGGGCGCTCGTGGGCACCAGTGAAGCAACAGGGAAGCTCAAGGGAAGGTGGTGCCGCCGTGCGGTACAAGCTGACGTTCGTCGTGGGACTGGCCCTCGGTTTCGTCATCGGCACGCGGGCCGGACGTGAGCGCTACGAACAGATGAAGAAGTCCGCCCGGGAGTTGTCGCAGAACCCGGCGGTGCGCAACGCGGCCGAGTCCGCGGCCCAGACCGGCCGCCAGGTCGCCGGCAAGGCGTACCACGCGGTGAGCGACAAGGTCGGCGACAAGCTGCCCGCGTCGGTCACCGAGCGGATCCACGCGCTGCGTCACCACAACGGCCAGGTGACCGAGGACGACTGGGGTGTGAGCAACACCTGAGCGACGTCCGGGCGACGTCTCCGCCGCGACTTTCCCGCTCGAAAGCGCGTCTCCTACCCCGCACGCGCTCCACCTACTCCCCCGCGTGCGGCAGAATCTCCTGTCATGGGGATAGTCGCCGGCTTGGACAGCTCTGCTGAGTTCACACGCATCGTCGTCTGCGACGCGGACACGGGCGCCGTGCTGCGCCAGGGCTATGCCCCGCACCCCGGTGAGCCGAAGGCCACCGACGTCGACCCGCAGGCGTGGCTGCTCTCGCTCGGCGAGGCCGCGGGCGGCGGGCTGCTCGAAGGCGTGCAGGCCATCGGCGTCTCCGCCCAGCAGCACGGGCTCGTGCCGCTCGACCGGCAGGGCGCCCTCGTGCGGCCGGCGCTGGTAGGCAACGACAAGCGGGCGCAGGTGGCCGCCGCCGATCTGGTCGAGGCGTTCGGCGGGCGGCAGGCCTGGGCCGAGGCCGTCGGCTCCGTGCCGCAGTCCGGGCTGCCGGTCGCCAAGCTCCGCTGGCTGGCCCGCTCCGAGCCGGAGAACGCCCAGCGCGTCGCCATGCTCCTCCAGCCGCACGACTGGCTGGTCTGGCAGCTCCTCGGCCGGCCCGTGCGCCGCACCACCGACCGCGGCGCCGCCTCCGCCACCGGATACTGGTCGGCCGGCGCCGGGGCCTACCGCCCCGACCTCGTCGAGCTGGCCCTGGGACACCAGGCCGTACTCCCCGAGGTGCTCGGCCCGGCCGACGCCGCCGGGACCACCCCCGAAGGACTGCTGATCTCCGCGGGCACGGGCGAGACCATGGCCGCCGCGCTCGGGCTCGGGCTCGGACACGGCGACGCCGTCGTCTCCCTCGGTGCCTCCGGCTCCGTGATGGCCGTCCACCACGAGGCGCTCGCCGACCCGCAGGGCCTGATCACCTCCTTCGCCGACGCGACCGGGATGCACCTGCCCGTCGTGCACACCTCGAACGCGGTGCGCGCGCTGCGCGGCACGGCCGAGATGCTCGGCGTGGAGAGCCTGGAGGAGCTGTCGGCGCTCGCGCTGAAATCGACGCCGGGTGCCTCCGGGCTCGTCCTGCTGCCGTATCTGGAGGGCGAGCGCACGCCGCAGCTGCCGCACACCGCCGGCACGCTCAGCGGACTGCGCCGCGAGTCGATGAAGCCCGAACACCTCGCGCGGGCCGCGTTCGAGGGGATGCTCTGCGCCCTCGCCGACGCGATGGACGTGCTGCGCGGGCGGGGCGTCGAGGTGCGCCGGGTGTTCCTGCTCGGCGCGGCGGCCGAGCTGCCCGCCGTCCAGGCGCTCGCTCCGGCGATCTTCGGTGCGCAGGCCGTCGTCCCCCAGCCCGCGGACTACGCGGCGCTCGGCGCGGCCCGGCAGGCCGCGTGGGCGCTCGGCGTCGCCCGGGGCACGCTCTCCCCGGCCGCTCCGCCGGCCTGGCAGGGCGCCGCCGCGCAGATCTTCGAGCCCGGCGAGGAGCTGGCGGTCGGTCAGGCGGTGCGGCAGCAGTACGTGGCCACGCGGGAGCAGCTCCACCCGGGGGCCTTCGGGTCGTGACCGGAGCACGTTCGGCTCACAGCGGAGTCCGTTCAAGACTCGACAAAACCCGGTCGTAACGTCCCGGGGGTGCGGGCGATAGTAGAACCCGTGCTCCTACGACTTCTCCGAACCCACCTGCGACCGTACAAGAAACCCATAGGCCTGCTCGTCCTGCTCCAGCTCCTGCAGACCTGCGCCTCCCTCTATCTGCCGACCCTGAACGCGGACATCATCGACAACGGTGTCGTGAACGGGGACACCGGCTACATCCTGCGGTTCGGCGCCCTGATGATCGCGGTCTCCGTGGTCCAGGTCGTCTGCAACATCGGGGCGGTGTACTACGGGGCGCGGACCGCCTCCGCCCTCGGCCGGGACGTCCGCGCGGCCGTCTTCGAGAGGGTGCAGTCCTTCTCCGCCCGTGAGGTCGGGCAGTTCGGCGCGCCGTCGCTGATCACCCGGACCACCAACGACGTCCAGCAGGTCCAGATGCTGGTCCTGATGGCGTTCACGCTCATGGTCTCCGCGCCGATCATGTGCGTCGGCGGCATCATCATGGCGCTGAGTCTCGACGTACCGCTCTCCGCGGTGCTGATCGCGGTCGTGCCGGTCCTCGGCATCGCGGTCTCGCTGATCGTGAAGAAGATGCGACCGCTGTTCCGGACCATGCAGGAGCGGCTCGACACCGTGAACCGGGTGCTGCGCGAGCAGATCACCGGCAACCGCGTGATCCGCGCGTTCGTGAAGGACGACTACGAGCGCGAGCGGTTCAAGGGCTCGAACACCGAGCTGACGGACGTCTCGATGGAGACGGGCCGGCTGATGGCGCTGATGTTCCCGACCGTGATGACGGTCGTGAACATCTCCAGCATCGCGGTGGTCTGGTTCGGAGCGCACCGCATCGACAGCGGCGGCATGGAGATCGGGGCGCTGACCGCGTTCCTCGCCTATCTGATGCAGATCGTGATGGCCGTGATGATGGCCACCTTCATGTTCATGATGGTGCCGCGGGCCGAGGTGTGTGCCGAGCGCATCGAGGAGATCCTGGCCACCGACAGCAGTGTCGTGCCGCCGACCGAGCCGGTGACCGAGCTGAAGAGGCGCGGCCATCTGGAGGTCCGCGGCGCGGACTTCTGTTACCCGGGCGCCGAGGAATCGGTCCTGCGCGACGTGGAGCTGGTGGCGCGGCCCGGTGAGACGACGGCGATCATCGGTTCGACCGGCAGCGGCAAGTCGACCCTGCTGGGTCTGGTGCCGCGGCTCTTCGACGTGACCGGCGGCGAGGTGCTCGTCGACGGGGTGGACGTACGGAAGCTGGACGCGGGTCTGATGGCGCGGACGGTCGGGCTCGTCCCGCAGAAGCCGTATCTCTTCTCCGGGACGGTGGCCACGAACCTGCGGTACGGCAAGCCCGAGGCGACCGACGACGAGCTGTGGCACGCGCTCGAGGTCGCCCAGGCCGCCGACTTCGTGAAGAAGCTGGAGAACGGTCTGAACGCGCCGATCGCGCAGGGCGGCACGAACGTGTCCGGCGGGCAGCGGCAGCGGCTCGCGATCGCGCGGACGCTGGTGCAGCGGCCGGAGATCTATCTCTTCGACGACTCGTTCTCGGCGCTGGACTACCGGACCGACGCCTTGCTGCGGGAAGCGCTCAAGGAGGAGACGGCGGACTCGACCGTCGTGATCGTCGCCCAGCGGGTGTCGACCATCCGGGACGCCGACCGGATCGTGGTCCTCGACGAGGGCCGGGTCGTGGGCGCCGGGCGCCATCACGAGCTGATGGCGGGCAATGAGACGTACCGGGAGATCGTGCTCTCCCAGCTGACCGAGGCGGAGGCAGCCTGATGGCCGGTCCTGGCGGACGAATGATGGCCGGCGGCGGCCCCGACCAGCGGTCGATGGACTTCAAGGGCTCGGGCAAGCGGCTGGTGAAGCAGCTGGCGCCCGAGCGGGGCACGCTGTGGCTGATGCTGATCGCCGGTGTGCTCAGCGTGGCGGCGTCGGTGGTCGGGCCGAAGATCCTCGGCAAGGCGACCGACCTGGTCTTCGCGGGCGTCGTCGGGCGGCAGATGCCCGACGGCACGACGAAGGCGCAGGCGATCGAGGGCCTGCGGGCCAAGGGCGACGACGGGATGGCCGACATGCTGTCCGGGGTCGACTTCACCCCCGGGCAGGGCATCGACTTCACGGCGGTCGGGGAGGTGCTGCTCTGGGTGCTGGTCATCTATGTGGCGGCCGGGCTCCTGATGCTGGTCTCGACCCGTATGTCGATCAAGGTGATCAACCGGACGATCTACCGGATGCGCGAGGACGTCCAGGCGAAGCTGGCGCGGCTGCCGCTGTCGTACTTCGACAAGGCCAAGCGCGGCGAGGTCCTCAGCCGGGCGACCAACGACATCGACAACATCTCCCAGACGCTCCAGCAGTCGATGGGACAGCTGATCAACTCGCTGCTCACCATCGTCGGCGTGCTGGTCATGATGTTCTGGATCTCACCGCTGCTCGCGCTGGTCGCGCTGGTGACGGTGCCGGTGTCGGTGGTCGTGGCCACGAAGATCGGCAAGCGTTCGCAGCCGCACTTCGTGCAGCAGTGGAAGTCCACGGGCAAGCTGAACGCCCATGTGGAGGAGATGTACACCGGCCACGCGCTGGTGAAGGTCTTCGGACGGCAGGACGAGTCGGCGGCCGACTTCCGCGAGCAGAACGATGCGCTGTACGAGGCCGGGTTCAAGGCGCAGTTCAACAGCGGTGTCATGCAGCCGGTGATGTTCTTCGTCTCGAACATCAACTACGTCCTGGTGGCCGTGGTCGGCGGACTGCGGGTCGCGAGCGGCACGCTGTCGATCGGTGACGTGCAGGCGTTCATCCAGTACTCCCGGCAGTTCTCGATGCCGCTGACGCAGGTCGCGTCGATGGCGAACCTGGTGCAGTCCGGGGTCGCGTCGGCCGAGCGGATCTTCGAGCTCCTCGACGCCGAGGAGCAGGAGCCGGACGCGCCGAAGAGCGCGATGGGGGCACCCCCGGCCGGAGGTTGGGGGACGTCGGTGCTCGGCAAGGTCGCGCTGGAGCAGGTGGCGTTCCGCTACGAGCCGGAGAAGCCGCTCATCGAGGACCTGTCGCTGACGGTGGAACCGGGCCAGACGGTCGCCATCGTCGGCCCGACCGGCGCGGGCAAGACCACGCTGGTGAACCTGCTGATGCGGTTCTACGAGGTGACCGGCGGACGGATCACCCTCGACGGCGTGGACATCTCGGCGATGTCGCGGGAGGACCTTCGGTCCGGGATCGGGATGGTGCTCCAGGACACCTGGCTGTTCGGCGGCACCATCGCCGACAACATCGCGTACGGAGCAGGCGGCAAGGTCAGCCGCGAGCGGATCGAGGAGGCGGCGCGGGCCGCGCATGCCGACCGGTTCATCCGCACCCTGCCCGACGGCTACGACACCGTCATCGACGACGAGGGCTCGGGCGTCAGCGCCGGCGAGAAGCAGCTGATCACCATCGCGCGGGCGTTCCTGTCCGACCCGGTGATCCTCGTCCTCGACGAGGCGACCAGCTCGGTCGACACCCGCACCGAGGTCCTCATCCAGAAGGCGATGGCACGCCTGGCCCACGGGCGCACGTCGTTCGTGATCGCCCACCGCCTCTCCACCATCAGGGACGCGGACGTCATCCTGGTGATGGAGAACGGCTCGATCGTCGAACAGGGCACGCACGAGGAGCTGTTGACGGCGAGCGGCGCGTACGCCCGGCTGTACGAGGCGCAGTTCGCGCAGGCGGTCGCCGAGGTGGACTGACCGCCGTCAGTCCAGGTAGCCCCTGAGCTGGTCCGCGAAGGCGTGGTCCCGCAGCTTGTTGAGGGTCTTCGACTCGATCTGGCGGATGCGTTCGCGCGTCACGCCGAAGAGCCGTCCGATCTCCTCCAGGGTGCGGGGCCGGCCGTCGTCCAGGCCGTAGCGGAGCTGGACGACCTTGCGTTCGCGCTCGCCGAGGGTGGAGAGGACGGCCTCCAGGTGCTCGCGCAGCAGCAGGAACGCCGCCGACTCCACGGGACTCGCCGCGTCGCCGTCCTCGATCAGGTCGCCGAGCGCGACATCCTCCTCCTCGCCGACGGGGGCGTGCAGGGAGACCGGTTCCTGGGCGAGGCGCAGCACCTCGCTGACCCGCTCGGGCATCAGGTCGAGCTGGGCCGCGACCTCTTCGGGGGTGGGTTCGTAGCCGCGTTCCTGGAGCATCCGGCGCTGGACGCGGACGACCCGGTTGATGAGTTCGACGACATGGACCGGGACGCGGATGGTCCGGGCCTGGTCGGCGAGGGCCCGGGACATGGCCTGGCGGATCCACCAGGTGGCGTACGTCGAGAACTTGTAGCCGCGCGCGTAGTCGAACTTCTCCACCGCCCGGATGAGGCCCAGGTTCCCCTCCTGGACCAGGTCGAGCATGGTCAGCCCGCGGCCGACGTACCGCTTGGCGACGGAGACGACGAGCCGCAGATTGGCCTCGATGAGGCGGCGCTTGGCCATCCGGCCCAGCACGACGAGCCGGTCCAGGTCGAGCGCCAGCTGGGAGTCCAGATCGGGGGTGCTGGCCAGCTTCTCCTCGGCGAAGAGACCTGCCTCGACGCGGCGGGCCAGCTCGACCTCCTCGGCCGCGGTGAGCAGCGGGATGCGGCCTATCTCCCGCAGGTACTGGCGGAACAGATCGGAGGAGGGACCGCTACCGCCGGGTTCGGGGCGGCGGGGAACCGGCTCCGGTTCGGGCGTGTCGTCCACGAACTCGACGGGCTCGGGCGGTTCGGATGCCTCGGCCTGCTCTGCGGAGGCCGGCGCCTCCGGGTGGTGGACGGCCGGGCGTTGCCCGGGCACGACATCCGTCGGGGACAGGGTCTGGGTCTGCACGGGGGCGACCTCCAGGGTGATCGCTGCCGGTGCTCCGGGGGCTCAGGCACCGCTCCCCAGTGTGGGGTACGACACATCGCCGCCACGAGGGGCGTGCGGTGACTTTTTGAGTCCGGTGGGTCACCGAACGTCAGAGCGCGGCCGCCCCGTTGGTGCGCAGCGACTGTCCGTACTGGGTGAGCACCCACAACTCGTTCTGCACGGCGGCCAGTTGGGCGGGGTCGCCGTTCGCGCCGAGACGGGCCAGAGTGCCCTGGATGTCGCGGACGCGGCGTTCGACGGCGCGCAGCCGGACCGAGACGAGCTGGGCGCCCGCGTAGACCTCGTCGACGACCTTGGCGAAGATCGCCTCGACGGCGAGTTCGGTGACGAGCGCGCGGACCGTGTCGTCGGGCGCCGCCTCGCGGACGACGGACAGATAGTCGGCGGGGGCGCCGGTGGCGCCGCCCGCGTCCTGGACGCACTGGCGGACAGCGGCGTAGGGCGGGGCCGTGAACTCGTCGACGCCGTAGGCGTCGAAGGCCGGGGAGACCAGCTCGGGGCGCTGGAGGGCGAGCTTGAGCAGCTCGCGCTCGGTGCGGTGGGCGGGGCTGCGCAGATTGAGCGCCGGGCCGCCGGTCGCGGCGGGGGCCTGGGTCTCGTACGTACGTTGCGGGGGCGCCGGCGCCTGGGTGCCGCGGCCGCCCCGGTCGCGCTGCCAGCGGGCGATCTGGGCGACGCGCTTGACCACGAACGGGGTGTCGAGGATGCCGAGCATCCCCGCGAGCTGGACGGCGACCTCGTGCTGCGAGGCGATGTTCTTGATCCGGGCGACGATCGGCGCGGCCTCGTCGAGGGCGGCGGCCCGGCCGGCCGGGGTCTCCAGGTCGTACCGCTTCACGATCTGGCGGAGCGCGAACTCGAAGAGCGGGGTGCGCGGCTCGACCAGTTCGGCGACGGCCTGGTCGCCCTTGGCGAGCCGCAGCTCGCAGGGGTCCATGCCGTCGGGGGCGATGGCGATGTAGGTCTCCGCGGCGAACTTCTGGTCGTCCTCGAAGGCGCGCAGGGCGGCCTTCTGGCCGGCCGCGTCGCCGTCGAAGGTGAAGATGACGCGGGCCGATCCGTTGTCCATGAGGAGCCGGCGGAGGATCTTGATGTGGTCGCCGCCGAAGGCGGTGCCGCAGGTGGCGATGGCGGTGGTGACGCCGGCGAGGTGGCAGGCCATGACGTCGGTGTAGCCCTCGACGACGACGGCCCGGCTGACCTTGGCGATGTCCTTCTTCGCCAGGTCGATGCCGTAGAGCACCTGGGACTTCTTGTAGATCGGCGTCTCGGGCGTGTTCAGGTACTTGGGCCCGTTGTCGTCGTCGCGGAGCTTGCGGGCGCCGAAGCCGACGACATCGCCGCCGACGTCCCGGATCGGCCACATGAGCCGGCCGCGGAAGCGGTCGATGGGGCCGCGCCGGCCGTCCTGGGAGAGCCCGGAGAGGATCAGCTCCTTGTCGGAGAAGCCCTTGCCGCGCAGATAGCGGGTGAGGTGGTCCCAGCCGGCCGGGGAGTAGCCCACGCCGAAGTGCTCGGCGGCGGCCTGGTCGAAGCCGCGCTCGGCGAGGAACTTGCGGCCGATCTCGGCCTCGGGCGAGCCGAGTTGGTCGATGTAGAACTGCGTGGCGACCTGGTGGGCCTCGACCAGCCGGATGCGCTCGCCGCGCTGGTGGCCGGGGTTGTAGCCGCCTTCTTCGTACCGCAGCGTGATGCCCGCCTTCGCGGCGAGGCGCTCGACCGTCTCCGAGAAGGAGAGGTGGTCGATCTTCATCACGAAGGCGATGGTGTCGCCGCCCTCCTGGCAGCCGAAGCAGTGGAACAGGCCCTTGCTCGGGCTGACCTGGAAGGAGGGCGACTTCTCGTCGTGGAAGGGGCACAGGCCCTTGAGGTTGCCGCCGCCGGCGTTGCGGAGCTGGAGGTACTCGGACACGACGGCGTCGATCGGGACCGCGTCCCGTACCGCCTTCACGTCGTCATCGTTGATCCTGCCGGCCACGCTGGAATTCTACGGGGGTCCGGGGGGTCGTCCCCCGCCGAAGGCGCCGTCGAGGGCGTCCGGACTAGGGGACGAGGCTCTCCAGCGGGACGGAGGGATCGCCGAGGGCCTCGGTGTCCACCGGGGACTGGGCGCGGATGAGCCGCTGGATCGGCTCTGTGACGTCCCACACATTCACGTTCATCCCGGCCAGGACCTTGCGGTCCTTGAGCCAGAAGGCGATGAACTGCCGCTTGCCGACGTCGCCGCGGAGCACGACCTGGTCGTAGGAGCCGGGCGGCGCCCAGCCGGAGTACTCCATGCCCAGGTCGTACTGGTCGGAGAAGAAGTACGGGACGCGGTCGTAGGACACGGACCGGCCGAGCATGGCGCGGGCCGCGGCCGGGCCGCCGTTGAGGGCGTTGGCCCAGTGCTCGACGCGCAGCCGGGTGTGCAGGAGCGGGTGATGGGCGGCGGCGACGTCGCCGGCCGCGAAGATCTCGGGGTCGGAGGTGCGCAGCGACGCGTCGACGGCGATGCCTCCGCCGTGGGAGCGGTCCACCAGGTTGAGTCCGGCGGCCTCGGCGAGGGCGGTGCGCGGGGCCGCGCCGATCGCGGCGAGGACGGCGTGGGCGGGGTGCTCCTCGCCGTCGTCGGTACGGACGGCGAGGACCATGCCGTCCTGGCCGACGATCTCGGTGAGCCGGGCGCCGAAGACGAAGCGGACGCCGTGCTCGGTGTGCAGATCGGCGAAGAGCTGGCCGAGCTCGGGCCCGAGGACCTGGTGGAGCGGGGTGGGCTCGGACTCGACGACGGTGACCTCGGCGCCGTAGCCGCGGGCCGCGGCGGCGACCTCCAGGCCGATCCAGCCGCCGCCCGCGATCACCAGGTGGCCGTTGTCGCGGCCGAGGGAGGCCAGGACGTGGCGCAGCCGGTCGGCGTGGGCGAGCCGGCGCAGGTGGTGGACGCCGGCGAGTCCGGTGCCGGGGATGTCGAGGCGCCGCGGCTCGGAGCCGGTGGCGAGCAGGAGCCGGTCGTAGCGGATGGTGGTGCCGTCTCCGAGGCGTACGGTGCGGGCCTCGCGGTCGATGACGGTGACGGGCTGCCCGAGGTGGAGCTCGACCTCGGCGCGGGCGTACCAGGCGGGCTCGTGGACGAAGACGCTGTCGCGCTCCTCCTTGCCGGTCAGATAGCCCTTGGAGAGGGGTGGGCGTTCGTAGGGGTGGTCGCGCTCGTCGCCGATGAGGATCACTCGGCCGGTGAACCCCTCGGAGCGGAGCGTCTCCGCCGCCTTGGCCCCGGCCAGGCCCCCGCCGACGATGACGAAGGTCTGATCTGCGTCGACCACTTGATGCCTCCTCGTTGCGACCGCTTCTACGCTACGCCTCCGGGCGTTCGGCGAGCCGTACCGCCTCGGGCCCTCCGCCGAGCGTCCCGCACGGAGCGTGATGGCGGAAGGGGGCGGGTTGGTCAGGCGCGGCGGGGGCGGAGGCGGGCGTGGAGGGTGCGGGCGGAGGCGTCGGTGAGGGAGGCGATCTGGTCGATGATCACCCGCTTGCGTGAGCGGTCGTCGCCCGCCGCGTCGAACAGGGCGCGGAACTGCGGGTCGAGGCCCTCGGGTGCACGGGCGGTGAGCGCCTCGGCGAGTTCGGCGAGGACGATGCGCTGGTCGGCGCGGAGCGCCTCCTGCTCGGCGCGCTGCATGACGTACCGGTCGGCGACGGCCTTGAGAACGGCGCATTCGTTGCGGGTCTCGCGGGGGACGACGAGCTCGGCGGCGTACCGGGTGAGGCGGCCGGAGCCGTACGCCTGGCGGGTGGCGCCCTCGGCGGCGAGGCAGAACCGGCCGATGAGCTGGCTGGTGGCGTCCTTGAGCCGGGCCTGGGCGACGGCGGATCCGTCGTACCCGTGCGGCCACCACTCCTGGTCGACGAGCCGGTCGAGCGCCTCGGCGAGCTCCTGCGGGTCGGTGTCCTTCGGTACGTAGCGGCCGACGGCGACGTGCCAGATGTCGGCGCGCTCGGCCTCGGAGAAGAGCATGTTCGGGTCGATGTGGCCGGCGTGCAGGCCGTCCTCGAAGTCGTGGACGGAGTACGCCACGTCGTCGGACCAGTCCATGACCTGGGCCTCGAAGCACTTGCGGTGCGCGGGGGCGCCCTGGCGGGCCCAGAGGAAGACCGGGACGTCGTCCTCGTACACGCCGAACTTCGGGGAGTCCGGGTCCTCGGGGTGGCCGCCGCGTGGCCAGGGGTACTTGGTGGCGGCGTCGAGGGCGGCGCGGGTGAGGTTGAGGCCGACGCTGACGGGGTCGCCGGTGACGGGGTCGGCGATGAACCGCTTGGGCTCGATCCGGGTGAGCAGGCGCAGCGACTGGGCGTTCCCCTCGAAGCCGCCGCAGTCCTTGGCGAAGTCGTTGAGGGCCTGCTCGCCGTTGTGCCCGAAGGGCGGGTGGCCCATGTCGTGGGCGAGGCAGGAGGCTTCGACGAGATCGGGATCGCAGCCGAGAGCGGCACCGAGCTCCCGGCCGACCTGGGCGCACTCCAGGGAGTGGGTGAGCCGGGTGCGGGGGCTGGCGTCCCAGGCGTGGCTTCGCGATCCGGGGGTGACGACCTGGGTCTTGCCGGCGAGTCTGCGCAGCGCGCTGGAGTGCAGCACGCGCGCGCGATCGCGCTGGAAGGCGGTCCGCCCCGGCCTCTTGTCTGGCTCGGCGGCCCAACGGTCGGTCGCGGTGTCGTCGTAGCCGGGGGTGTCCGTGATGCCTTCCATGCACCGAAGGTAACCGGCGGGACCGACACACGGGGCTAGGCGGACATCAGTTCCTGCCGGGGAGTGGTGAGGAGCGTGGCGACGGCTTGGTCGTAGCGGTGCAGGAGCAGGCGGGCGAGGGCGGGGTGGGCGCCGAGGGGGGCGGAGGCGATCCAGGGGGCGTGGGCGGTGGCGCGGGTGGCGAAGAGGCCGGGGGCGGTGAAGCAGGAGGCGACGGCGATCCGGTGGCGGCCGCGGGCGGCGAGGGTGCGCAGGGCCTCGGGCACGGTGGGGGCGGCGGCGGAGGCGTACGCGGGGACGACGGGCACTCCCCCGAGCCGTTCGCCGAGGAGGGCCGCGGTCCTGCGGATGTCGGCGAGGGATTCGGGGTCGCGGGAGCCCGCGGCGGCCAGGACGACGCCGGTGGAGCGCGAGGCGCTGTCCGCGGAGGTCCAGCCCGCCTCGGCGAGCCGGTCGGCGAGGGCCTCGACGAGCAGGGGGTGCGCGCCGAGTGGGGCGGCGATCCGGGTGCGCACGGCGGGTGCGGCGGCGGCCGCGGCGGGCAGGTCGTGCTTGACGTGGTAGCCGCGGCCGAAGAGCAGGGGGACGAGGACGGCGTCCCCGCCGGGGTGGCGCGCGAGGGTGTCGGTGAGGAGCGGGGCGTTCAGCTCGATGTGGGCGAGGCGGATGTCGAGGCCGGGGCGGAGTTCACGGACCCGGTCGAGCAGCAGGGCGAGCGTGGCGCGCGCCCGGGGGTCGCGGCTGCCGTGGCCGACGGCGATGAGGGTGGGCGTGCTCCCGGGCCTGCCCACGGGCGTGCTCATGGGCCTGTTCATGCGCCTGCCCGTTCTCGTCGGGGGGAGTTGGCTCAGCTGGTCGCCGAGCTGCGCGGTGATGCGGCCGAGCAGCTCGGCGGTGCTGTCGAACGTGGTGTCCGGCTCCGTCATGAAGTGATCCTGACCCCGGCGCGTTGCCTCCCCGTTGCGTGGGGGTCACGAGTGTTTTCCATCGGCTCACCGTCCGACCGCCCTCGTTGTCAGGCGCCTGCGTCGAGCCAGACCCTCAGGGTCCCGATCTCCTCGAAGCCGAGGGCGAGGGCGGGTGGCAGGTCGTCGCCGGACTCGTAGCCGACGACGGGGCTGCCGTCGTCCACCAGGGTCAGGCAGCCCGCCCAGGTCACGGTCGGGTCGAGACCGTCGGCGGTGAAGAGGTTGGAGACGCCGGTCACCCGGCCGTCGGCACTGAGCACCGCGCCGCCGACGATCCGGCCGTCGGCGCCGTACCCGGCGACGACCTTCGTCGCGGGGTCGGCGAGGAGCTCGGGGCGGAACAGCGCGGACTCGTCCGCGTCCCCGCCGCTCCACGCCGTCGCCCAGGCGGCCAGCTCCTCCGGAGTGCGGACCTGCCGCCAGTCCGTCTCCGCCGAGGCGTCGACGGCGGGGGCGGGCAGCCGGCCGGGGCGGTGGATCCACTGCGCGTCGAAGAGCGGCCGGAAGCCCTCCGCGGCCAGGTCCAGGCTCGCGAAGCTGTCCTTGACGGAGGCTCCGGGGGTGTCCCGGTCGATGCCGTCGAGGACGTCCCGCACGGACGCGTCGGCGGTCAGCGTCACCGCGTCCGGGTAGTAGAGCGGGGTGCGGCCGGGGTTCGTCCAGGCGCGCGGGCCGAAGGCTCCGGGGCGGCCGTGGGCGCGGCACATGGCCTCGCACCACTCGGCGTTGTTGCGGACGGCATTCATGATCATGCGCGGATCGTACGGTTCTCCCCCTCGCCTCCTCATTCTTTTATCTAGCGGAATATCTTTTCCGCCATGCGAATGATTCCCTCTCCTCTCCCCGGGCTCCCCCGAAGAGCCTTCGCCGAACTCGTCGGCACCGCTGCGCTGGTGGCCGTCGTCGTCGGGTCCGGCATCCAGGCGGCCGCGCTCAGCCAGGACGTCGGGGTGCGCCTGCTGGCCAACTCACTCGCCTCCGCCCTCGGGCTCGGACTGCTCATCGCACTCCTCGGCCCGCTCTCCGGCGGCCATCTCAACCCGGTCGTCACCCTCTCCGAGTGGTGGGCCCGGCGGGGCGAGGAGGGCTCCCCGGGCCTCCGCGAGGTCGCCGTCTACCTCGCCGCCCAGCTCGCCGGTGCCGTCGTGGGCGCGCTGCTCGCCGAGGCCATGTTCGGGCGGACGCCCGGGACCTGGTCCACCCAGGTGCGCTCCGACACCCATCTGCTGGTCGGCGAGACCGTCGCCACCGCCGGACTCGTCCTGCTCGTCCAGGGGCTGCGCCGCATCGACCGTTCCGCGCTCGCCCCGGTCGCCGTCGGCGGGTATCTCCTGGCGGCGATCTGGTTCACCTCCTCGGGCTCGTTCGCCAACCCGGCGGGCACGGTCGGCCGCGCCTTCTCCGACTCGTTCACCGGAATCGCCCCCGCGTCGCTGCCCGGATTCATCGGGGCGCAGTTCCTCGGTCTGCTGCTCGGCATCACCCTCGCCGCCGTGCTGTACGGCGGGAACGAACACGGCGGGACCGAACCGAACAGCTCGGTTTCGCGTCGAAAGGGGTGACGGGGCAGGCAAGATCGACGGAGGTTCCATGCGAGGCGTACGCGTACCGGCCCGGGCGGCCGCCCGGCTGAGGCGGCGGGCGCCGCTGCCGCGCACCACCCGTGCCCGCCGCCGTACCGTCCAAGCCGTCATGCTGGGCGCCGTCCTCGCCCTCGCACCCGCCACCTGGACGCACGCCGTCGCCGACAGCCGGCTCCGGACCACCGCCGACGTGCCCGCCCAGGACGTCGCCGTCGTCTTCGGCGCCGGCCTCTGGAACGGCCGCCCCACCCCGTACCTCGCCCACCGCCTCGACACCGCCGCCGAGCTCTACCGGGCCGGCAAGGTCAAGGTCGTCCTCGTCACCGGCGACAACAGCCGCGTGGAGTACGACGAGCCGGACGCCATGCGCGCGTACCTCACCGAGCGCGGAGTGCCGGACGGCCGGATCGTCAGCGACTACGCGGGCTTCGACACCTGGGACAGCTGCGTCCGCGCGAAGAAGATCTTCGGCGTCGACCGGGCCGTCCTCGTCACCCAGGACTTCCACATCAAGCGGGCCGTGGCGCTCTGCCGTGCGGCAGGGATCGAGTCGTACGGAGTGAAGGTCGTCGAACCGCACGACTCCGTCTTCTACTACGGCGGCGTCCGGGAGCTGGTCGCCGCCGGCAAGGCGGCCGTGGACGCGGCCCTGCGACCGGACCCGCACTTCCTCGGAGAACGCGAGGAAGGCGTGACGGAGGCGCTCGCGTCGGCGCACTAGACGGTGTCCGGTGGATCAGGGGCTGATCCACCGGACACCTCCGGGCCTCACCTCGGGAGCCGTGCGCGGAGGAGCAGAACGCGCGGGACTTGTAATGCGGCGCGCTGCCTCCCGTAACACGCCCGTCTCATGATTTCCGCATGTCCGAGGCTGTCACCACCCCCACGCACTGCCCCTACTGCGCGCTCCAGTGCGGCATGTCACTGAGCCCGAAGGGCGCCTCCGTCGAGGTGGTGGAGCGGACCGACTTCCCCGTCAACCGGGGCGCGCTGTGCGGCAAGGGCCGCACCGCCCCGGCCGTACTCTCCTCCCGGGTCAGGCTGACCGGGCCCCTGGTCCGATGCCCTGACACAGGGGCCTTGGTGCCGGCCACCTGGGAGGAGGCACTCGCCGCCGTCGCCGATGGGCTGCGCCGGACCCGCGCCGACCACGGACCCGATGCCGTGGGGGTCTTCGGCGGCGGCGGCCTCACCAACGAGAAGGCGTACACGCTCGGCAAGTTCGCCCGGCTCGTTCTCGCCACCTCGCAGATCGACTACAACGGCCGCTTCTGCATGTCGTCCGCAGCGGCCGCGCACCAGCGGGCGTTCGGGCTCGACCGGGGGCTTCCCTTCCCGCTGGAGGACATCCCCCGCACCGGCTGCGTGATCCTCGTCGGCTCCAACCTGGCCGAGACCATGCCGCCCGCGCTGCGCTACCTCACGGAGCTGAAGGAGAACGGCGGGAAGCTCATCGTCGTCGACCCCCGCCGCACCCGCACCGCCGAGCAGGCCGACCTTCATCTCGCGCCCCGCCCGGGCACCGACCTCGCGCTCGCCCTCGGGCTGCTGCACCTGGTCGTCGCCGAGGGCCGGGTCGACGAGGAGTTCGTCCGGGAGCGCACGGACGGCTGGGAGGCCGCCCGGGCCGGCGCGATGGCGCACTGGCCCGAGCTGGTCGAGCGGATCACCGGTGTGCCCGTGCCGCTGCTGCGGGACGCGATGCGGATGTTCTGCGACGCGGAGAGCGGGATGGTGCTCACCGCGCGGGGCCCGGAGCAGCAGTCGAAGGGGACGGACACGGTCGGCGCGTGGATCAACCTCTGCCTCGCGACCGGGCGGGCCGGGCGGCCGTTCTCCGGCTACGGCTGCCTCACCGGCCAGGGCAACGGCCAGGGCGGCCGGGAGCACGGCCAGAAGGCCGACCAGCTCCCCGGCTACCGCAAGCTCGACGACCCGGCGGCGCGGGCGCATGTGGCCAAGGTGTGGGGGGTGGCGCCGGAGTCGCTGCCGGGTCCGGGGCGCAGCGCGTACGAGCTCCTCGACGCGCTGGGCGGCGAGGTGAGGTCCCTGCTGCTCATGGGCTCCAACCCCGTCGTCTCGGCGCCGCGCGCCGCGCACATCGAGGAGCGGATCCGCTCGCTGGACTTCCTGGCCGTCGCGGACGTGGTCCTGTCGGAGACGGCGGAACTGGCGGACGTGGTGCTGCCGGTGACCCAGTGGGCGGAGGAGACCGGGACCACGACGAACCTGGAGGGCCGGGTGCTGCTCCGGGAGCGGGCCCTGACCCCGCCGGAGGGGGTCCGCACCGACCTCGAGGTGCTGCATGCGCTGGCCGGTCTGCTCGGCTGGGAGAAGGGCTTCCCCACGGACCCGGAGGAGGTCTTCGACGAGCTCCGCCGCGCCTCGGCCGGCGGCCCGGCGGACTACTCCGGCATCAGCTACCGCCGCATCCGCGAGGAGAACGGCGTCTTCTGGCCGTGCCCGGAGGACCCGGAGCCGGCGACGGGGGCCGAGCCCGCGGGCGTCCTTCCGACGGAGGCCACGTCGGGCGACGCGCCGGAAGCCGGCGGCGCGGCGCGGGCCGGGGCCACGCACACCGGCGCCCACGCTTCCGCCGCCGTCCCGGAGACGGACGCGGAAGCCCGGCCCCACCCCGGTACCCCCCGGCTCTTCCTCGACCGGTTCGCGACCGGTGACGGGCGGGCGCGGTTCGTGCCGGTCGTGCACCGGGCCGCCGCGGAGGAGACGGACGCGGAGTACCCGATCGTGCTGACGACCGGGCGGGTCGTCGCGCAGTACCAGTCAGGGGCGCAGACCCGACGGGTCGAGGAGCTGAACGCGGCGGCACCAGGCGCCTTCGTCGAACTGCATCCGCGGCTCGCGGAGCGGCTCGGGGTGGCCGACGGCGAGCGGGTCGCCGTGGTCTCGCGGCGCGGACGGTCGGTGGCGCCCGCCCGGGTGACCACCGCGATCCGGCCGGACACCGTCTTCATGCCCTTCCACTGGCCCGGCGAGGGCCGGGCGAACACGCTCACCAACCCCGCCCTCGACCCGGTCTCCCGGATGCCCGAGTTCAAGGTGTGCGCGGTCCGCCTCGAGCCCGCCAGTCCCCGCCCCCGATGAGCGGGCCGTACGGAGTGCCGGGCGCCGCGAAGTAGACCCAGGCGGGGACGGCCGCCCCGTCCCGGAGCCGGACGACCGAGCGCTCCGCCCGCTCGTAGCCGGCGCCGCCCTCCACCAGGTCGAGTGCGGCGAGCAGTTCGCCGTACGCACCGGGTGCGGCGGTCACCAGGTCGCCCGCGATCAGGCCCTCGCCCGGTACGGCGTACGGATAGCCGGGCCCGTCGTACAGCAACGCCCCCGACAGCCGGGCCGGTTCCTCCGCCGCCGTGCGGCCGAGGAGGAACCGGTCGTGGTTGTACTCGCCGGGGCGGAGGGTGCCATAGACGAAGAAGGGCAACTCCCTCACGGCGCCGCGGTCTCCGTCTCGATCCACTCCAGGTACGCGGCCGACGCGCGGACCACCGCCGTGGCGACGATCTCCGGGGTGTCGTAGTCGTGCACGGCCAGCAGGTGGGCCTCCAGGGCCTCGTAGCGGGCCTCGGTCGTCTTGAAGAGGACCTGCCACTCCTCCTCGGTCTCGATCGCCTTCCGCCAGTGGTAGACGGAGGTGACAGGCCCGGAGATCTGCGCGCAGGCGGCGAGGCGGGCCTCGACCGCCCCGCGCGCGAGCTCCTGTGCCTTGGCGGCGCTGTCGGTGGTGGTGAGTACGGTCAATGCGAGGGTCACCCCCTCACCGTACTCAGGCCGCCGCCGCGAACTGGGCCGCGTACAGCCGGGCGTAGGCACCGCCCGCCGCCAGCAGTTCCTCGTGCGTGCCCTGCTCGGCGATCCCGCCGTCCTCCATCACGAGGATCACGTCCGCGTCCCTGACGGTGGAGAGCCGGTGGGCGATGACGAACGAGGTGCGTCCTTCCCGGAGGGAGGACATGGCCCGCTGGATGAGGACCTCGGTGCGGGTGTCGACCGAGCTGGTCGCCTCGTCCAGGACCAGGATCACCGGCTCGGACAGGAACGCCCGGGCGATCGTGATCAGCTGCTTCTCACCGGCGCTGAGACCGGCGCCGTCCTCGTCGAGGACGGTGTCGTAGCCGTCGGGCAGGGTGCGGATGAAGCGGTCGGCGTGGGTCGCCATGGCGGCCTCGACGATCCGCCCGCGGCTGACCTTGCCGCCTGCTCCGTACGCGATGTTGTCGGCGATGGTGCCGCCGAACAGCCAGGTGTCCTGGAGCACCATCCCGATCCCGGACCGAAGGTCCTCCCGCGACATCGCCGAGATGTCCACGCCGTCGAGGGTGATCCGTCCGCCGGTCACCTCGTAGAACCGCATCAGCAGGTTCACCAGCGTGGTCTTGCCCGCGCCGGTCGGGCCGACGATGGCGACCGTCTGGCCCGGTTCCACCGTCAGAGACAGGTCCTCGATGAGCGGCTTCTCCGGCTCGTAGCGGAACGCCACCTTGTCGAAGGAGACCCGGCCGGTCACGGTCTCGGGGCGCCGCGCTCCTTCGGGCGCCGGGGACTCCTCCTCCGCGTCGAGGAGGTCGAAGACCCGCTCGGCGGAGGCGACTCCGGACTGGAGCAGATTGGCCATGGCCGCGACCTGGGTGATCGGGCCGTTGAACTCGTACGAGTACTGGATGAACGCCTGCACGTCACCGATGGTCAGCGTCCCGCTCGCCACCCTCAGTCCGCCGACCACGGCGATCAGGACGTAGTTGACGTTGCCGACGAAGGTGAGGGCCGGCTGGATGAAGCCGGACATGAACTGGGCGCGGAAGCTCGCCGCGTGCAGCTCCTCGCCGAGCTCGTCGAAGCGAGCCGCCGCTTCGTCGCGCCGCCCGAAGGCGACGACCTCCGCGTGGCCGGTGAACATCTCCTCCACATGGCTGTTGAGGCGCCCGGTGACGGCCCACTGCTTCACGAACTGCGGCTGGGCGCGCTTGCCGATCCTGGCGGCCACGAGCAGCGAGACGGGGACGGTCGCCAGCGCGACCAGGGCGAGCAGCGGGGAGATCCAGAACATCATCACCAGCACGCCCACGAGGGTGAGCAGCGCCCGGACCATCTGGCTGAAGGCCTGCTGGAGGGTCTGGGTGATGTTGTCGATGTCGTTGGTGGTGCGGCTGAGGACCTCACCGCGCGGCTGCCGGTCGAAGTACGAGAGCGGCAGCCGGGCCAGCTTGTGCTGCGCCGCCTCGCGCAGCCGGTGGCCCGCCCGTTGGACGACGGTCGTGGCGAGCCGCTGCTGGAGCCAGTTGAGTCCGGCGGAGACGACGACCAGGACGAGGGAGGCGGCCAGGACCCGTGCGACCGCCGGGAAGTCGACGCCGGCCGGGCTCGCGGCGCCGGAGACGACGAGGTCGGTGGCGTGGCCGAGGATCATCGGGCTGAGGACGGCGAGGGTGACGCCGACCGCGGCGGCGGCGAACACGGCGAGCAGTCGCGGGCGTTCGGGGGCCATGGTGCGCAGCAGCCGCAGGCCGGAGGAGCGGAAGTCGAGGGATCGTTCGAGGGAGGGGGTGCCGATGCCGGGACCGCGCTGCTGGACGGCGGGACCCCGGCGCTGGGGGGCGCTCACGCTGCTTCCTCCTCGGTGATCTGGGAGAGGACGATCTCCCGGTAGGTGGCGTTGTCCCGCATGAGTTCCGCGTGGGTGCCGCTGCCGACGGCCCGGCCCTGGTCGAGGACGACGATCCGGTCGGCGCCTCGGATGGTGGAGACGCGCTGGGCGACGATGACGACGGTCGCGTCGGCGGTCTCCTGAGCGAGGGCCTCCCTCAGCAGTGCGTCGGTGCGGTAGTCGAGGGCGGAGAAGGAGTCGTCGAAGAGGTAGACCCGGGGGCGGGCGACGAGGACCCGGGCGATGGCGAGGCGCTGGCGCTGGCCGCCCGAGAGGTTGGTGCCGCCCTGGGCGACCGGCGCGTCGAGTCCCTCGGGGAGGTTCCGTACGAAGTCGGCGGCCTGGGCGACTTCGAGGGCGTGCCACAGCTCCTCGTCGGTGGCCTCCGGCCTTCCGTACCGCAGATTGCTCGCGACCGTGCCGGAGAAGAGGTACGGCTTCTGCGGGACGAGTCCGACCGTACGGGCGAGCAGGGTGCGGTCCATGTCGCGGACGTCGACGCCGCCGACGCTGACCTCGCCGCCGGTCGCGTCGAAGAGGCGCGGGACGAGCCCGAGGAGGGTGGTCTTGCCGCTGCCGGTGGATCCGATGACGGCCGTGGTGCGGCCGGGGCGGGCGGTGAGGCTCACCGAGCGGAGGACGGGTTCCTCGGCGCCGGGGTAGCTGAAGTCGGCGCCACGGATCTCCAGTCCTCCCGCCTCGCGCAGCTCTCGGACCGGCGCGGCGGGCGGGGTGACGGACGGCTCGGTGGCGAGGATCTCCTGGATGCGTTCGGCGCTGACCTCGGCTCGGGGCATGTGCATCATCAGGAAGAGGACCATCATCACCGACATCATGATCTGGAGCAGATAGCCGAGGAAGGCGATCAGCGAACCGGCCTGCAGGGCGCCGGACTCGATCCGATGGGCCCCGGCCCAGATGATGGCGACGGTCGCGAGCTCCCAGACGATCAGCACGATCGGGAACATCACGGACTGGAGCCGGCCGGCTTGCAGTCCGACCTCGCGCAGCTCGTCGTTGGCGGCGCCGAACCGCCGCTGCTCGTGCCGGTCGCGGACGAAGGCCCGGACGACCCGGATGCCGGTGATCTGTTCGCGCATCACGCGGTTGACCCGGTCGACGCGCTCCTGCATCCCGCGGAACAGCGGCCTCATGCGCAGCACGACGGCGCCGACGGCCCCGGCCATGAGCGGCACGAAGAGCAGCAGGAGCAGGGCGAGGGGAACATCCTGGTCGAGGGCCATGACGATGCCGCCGACGCACATCAGGGGCGCGGCCACCAGCATCGTCAGAACGAGCACGGCGAACGTCTGGACCTGCTGGACGTCGTTGGTGGTGCGGGTGATGAGGGAGGCGGTGCCGAAGCGGCTCATCTCGCGGGCGGAGAAGTCCTGGACGCGGCGGAAGGCGACGGCGCGCAGGTCACGCGCGATCCCCATGGCGATCTTCGCGCCGAAGTAGACGGCTGCGGCGGCAGCGGCGGCCTGGACGAGGGTGACGGCGGCCATCAGGCCGCCCCCGGACAGCACATGGGCCGTGTCACCGCGGAGGACCCCGTTGTCGATGACGTCGGCGTTGAGTGTGGGCAGGGTGAGGGAGGCGAGGGACTGGACGAGTTGGAGGAGGACGACCAGCGCCAGGGAGCGTCGGTACGGCCGCAGCCGGCCGACGACGAGTCGGAACAGCATGGATTCCGTGCCCCCTCAAGCCGCGTACGGACGGACGGACTTGGCGTTGCGGAGCGCGTGCGCCCACCAGGCGATCTGGTCGAGCATCGACTTGGCCGCGGCGTCGGGGCGGGTGGGGTCCTTGTGGCGCCCGTCCTCGTCGAAGTGGCCGTGGGCGTTGTGGAAGGAGACGGTGTCCCGGACGGTCACGGAGTGCATCTCGGCGTAGACCTGGCGCAGTTGCTCGACGGCGCGCAGTCCGCCGGACATCCCGCCGTACGAGACGAAACCGACCGGCTTGGCGTGCCATTCGGAGCCGTGCCAGTCGATGAGGGACTTGAGGGAGGCGGGGAAGGAGTGGTTGTACTCGGGGGTGAGGACGACGAAGGCGTCGGCGGCGGCGAGGACCGGGGAGACCTTGGCGAGTTCGGCGGCGACGGCGGGGGCGGGGTTGTACGAGAGGGAGGTCGGCAGGTCGACCTCGGCGAGGTCGACGACGTCGACGGTGAAGTCGTCGCGCTCGGCGGTCCGGCCGAGGAACCAGTCGGCGACGACGGGACCGAAGCGGCCCTCTCGGTTGCTGGCGACGATGACGGCGAGCCTGAGCGGCGAGACGTCGGCGGAGTCGGTGGAAACGGCGGAGTTCGCGGAGTTCGTGATGTCCATGCCGAGGATCTTGGTACCTCAAGTTTGGTTGAGGTCAAGCCTCGATTCTCCGTATGCGTTTCCGAATACGGTGAGGGCATGACGACGCCTGCCCCGCACATCGAGATCGACGGCGCCCCCGCCACCGACCCCGCTCTCCTCGCGAGCGTTCTGACCGGCTACGGCCACTTCACGGCCACCCAGGTGCGCGACGGGCGCGTACAGGGCCTCGACCTGCATCTGGCCCGCCTCGACCGGGCCAATCGGGAGCTGTTCGACGCGGGCGTGGACGGGGAGCGCGTACGGGCGCTGCTGCGCGGCGCCCTGGAATCCGCGGGCCGGCGGGACGCGGCGGCGCGGGTGTACGTCTACCCGGACCTCGCCGGAGGCACCCGGACCGTGGTGACCGTGACGGAGCCGTACACCCACGTCCCGACCCCGCAGCGGCTGAAGTCCGTCGTGTACGGCCGGCCCGCGCCCCACATCAAGCACGTGGGCGGCTTCGGCCAGACGTACTACGGGGAGGCGGTGCGGCGCGAGGGCTTCGACGAGGCGCTGCTGACGTCCCCGGACGGCGAGATCGCCGAGGGAGCGGTCACCAACATCGCCTTCTGGGACGGCACGTCGCTGGTCTGGCCGTCGGCCCCCTGTCTGCACGGCATCACGATGACCCTGCTGGAGTCCCGCCTGGAGTCGGTACGACGCCGGGTGGCCCGGGACGACCTCCCCGGCTTCCGTGCGGCCTTCGTGACGAACTCCCGGGGGATCTCGCCGGTCGGCGGGATCGACGGCGCGGACATCGAGCTGGACGAGAAGCTGATGGACCGCGTGTACACGGCCTACGCGTCGGTGCCGTGGGACGAGCTGTAGACCCGCACGGAGGGCCTTCACCGGGAAAGCCCGTCACCCGTTCGGCGCGGGGCCCTGACTGACGCCTCGCAACCCGCTCCGACCTGCACAAACGTCCGCCCGCCAGGCGACACACCGCATCGGACGGCGTAATTCTGATCCCCCATCAGCAGGCGCGGGGGGCGCGGCGGCGCTTACGTCGGTCCTACGGAAGACCGCTCGTGCCCCGGAGGACCCCATGCGCACCACTGCCCGTCTGCTCACCGGTACCGCGCTGACGGTCGCCGCGATCGGCGCCTTCGCCGCACCGGCGGCGTACGCAGGGGACCACGAGGCCCTGGAGGTCTATCCGTCCTCCGCCACCCCCGGCACCACCGTCACCGTCAACACCCTCGCCTGCGGTTCGCACGGGCACGGCGTCGGGGACGCGAACTCCCTCGGCGCGGGCGAGTTCCAGCTGAATCCGAGCACGCACAAGGAGGTCGTGGTCGGTCAGTTCACGGTTCCGCACCACGCCAAGGCCGGCACGTTCGGCATCAGCGTCGCGTGCGACAACGGCAAGACCGCTCGTGGCGAACTCGTCGTCAAGCACAAGAGCCCGAGCGGTCATGTCCAGACCGGTGTCGGGGGCAGCATCGGCCCCGACACCGCCCAGATCACGGTGGGCGCGGCGGTGCTGGCCGCGGCTGCCGTCGGCGGTACCTGGCTCCTGCGCCGCCGGGCGAGCGGCGCGCAGGACGACTAGGGATTGCTCCCGGGCTTCCTGCCCGGGCTCCCTGGGCGTACCGCCCGTGCCCTGCCCCCGCCGCGCGCCCAACGAGGCCCGGCGGGGGCAGGGCCACATCCCCTCCCGCACCACCCCCGCACCACCCCGAGAGGGCAGACCGTGAGCAGCAGGACCAAGGGCTGGGGCATAGCCATCGCCGCGTGCGTCGGCATCTGGCTCGTCCAGAACGGCTCGGAGAACGTCACCCCGCCGGTCCCGTCGGCCGCCGAGGCGTTCGCCGCGGGGCCGAACGCGCACACCGACGCCGCGGCCGACCCGCTGCCGCCCTCCGCCCCCGTCCGGCTGCGCATCCCCGAGATCGACGTCGACGCGCCCATGACGGGGCTCGGGCTGAGCCCGGACGGCGCGCTCGACGTGCCGCCGGCGAGCGACCGCAATCTGGCCGGCTGGTACGAGGACGGCACCCCGCCGGGCGCCGAAGGCACCTCGATCGTCGCCGGGCACGTCGACAACGCGCGGGGCCCGGCCGTCTTCTACGCGCTCGGCGCGCTCAAGAAGGGCAACAGGATCGAGGTGGACCGGCAGGACGGCCGTACCGCCGTCTTCACGATCGACGCCATCGAGGTGTACGAGAACAAGGACTTCCCCGACGAGCGGGTCTACGGGGCGAAGGACCGGGCCGAACTACGGGTGATCACCTGCGGCGGCGGGTTCACCGAGAAGTCGGGCTATCAGGGGAACGTGGTGGCCTTCGCCCATCTCATCGGCGTGCGCTGATCGGCCGCCGTCAGCTCCACTGGTCGAAGGCGAGCTTCGCGACCAGCGAGAACACCACGAACAGCAGCACCCCGCGGACGAACTCCGCGCCCTTGCTCAGGGCCATCCGCGCCCCGATCATCCCGCCGGCCAGGTTGAAGACCGCCATGACGGCGGCCAGCTGCCACAGCACGCTGCCCTGGTAGGCGAACATCGCGAGCGCGCCCGCGTTGGTGCAGACGTTGACGATCTTGGCGGTGGCGGAGGCGGTCACCAGGTCGAGATGGAGCACGGCGGTGAGCGCGAGGACCAGGAAGGTGCCGGTGCCCGGCCCGAACAGCCCGTCGTAGAGCCCGAGGCCACCGCCGACGAGCACGATCGCGGTGACGACCCCGGCCCGGGTCACGGGCGCCTTGTCCTCCTGTTGGGTCCCGAAGGACGGCCGCAGCATCACGAACGCGGCCACGCCGACGAGCACCACCATGATCACGGGGCGCAGCACCTCGCTGCTGATCCCGGCCGCGAAGAACGCGCCGGCCATGGATCCGGCGAGGGCCGCGAGCCCGATCCGTACCGCCGTCTTCACCTGCACCGGCGCCTTGCGGACGTAGGTGACCGCGGCGCCGGTCGTGCCCACGATCGCGACGGCCTTGTTGGTGCCGAGGATCTGCGCGGCCCCGGCCTGCGGGAGCCCGAGCAGCAGCGCGGGCAGCAGAAGGAGCCCTCCCCCGCCGACGACGGCGTCGATCCAGCCGGCCACGAGTGCGGCGACGCAGAGCAGGACGACGGTGGTGAGGGATATGTCAGGCATGATCGCGAGCCTAGGGAGGAGATCGGTGTGCCGTCCATCAATCTCTGGAGAGTTGAGCTACGTCTGAGGTTGTGCCGGTCGGCGCCCGGTCCGGCGCGGGCGGCGCGGCCGGGTCGACGGCGACCGTCAGGAAGGTCGCGGCGAGGGCGCCGGCGGTGAGGAGTCCGGCGGCGAGCCGCCGCCGGGCACGGTCGGTCGCGTGGACGGTGACAGGGGTGCGCGGCGCGCGGTGCTTAGTCATGGCTGAAGTCCTCGGAGTGGATGCGGCGGGTGGGGACCCCGGCCCTGACGAGTGCGTCGGTGGCGGCGCGGGCCATCGCGGGCGGCCCGCACAGATAGACGTCGTGGGCGGCGAGGTCGGGCACGAGGTTGCGCAGCGCCTGGGGCGCGAGGGGGTCGAAGGAGGCGTCGGAGGGGCCGAGGAGGTAGTGGAGGGCAGCCTGCCGTCGGCGGGCGATCCCTTCCAGTTCCTCGCGCAGGACGAGCCCTTCCGCGTCCGAGGCCCGGTACAGCAGCGTCACGTCACCGGGCCCGCCGGGCAGGGTCTCGAAGAGCGCCCGCATCGGGGTGATGCCCACGCCCCCGGCGAGCAGCAGCACCTTGCGGCGCGTGCGGCGGTGGGCGGTGAGCGCGCCGAACGGGCCGGTGGCCAGAACCCGGGTGCCGGGGCGCAGGCGCCGGATCCGGCGGGTGTGGTCGCCGAGCGCCTTGACGGTGATGCGCAGGGTGTCGTCGTGGACGGGGGCGGAGAGGGAGAAGGGCAGCGCGGTCCGCCAGAGCCTGCGGGTGAGGAACCGCCAGCGGAAGAACTGGCCCGGTTCGGCGCACAGCCGCTCCAGGCCGGTGCCGCGGATGGTCACCGAGACGACGTCCCGGCCCTCGGCGCGTACCTCGGTCACCCGCAGGGTGTGGCGCAGCGCCTGCCGGACGGGGACGACGATCCGGTACCAGACGAGGAGGACGGCGACGGTCGCATGCGCCATCGACCAGCCCCAGACCGCGAGCGGACTCCCCGCGAGGTCGGGTCCCGCGAGCTGGTGCACGAAGCCGAGGGCGGCGGCGAGATGGCTGCACAGATGGACCGCGCGCCAGGTCTCGTGCCGCAGCCGCCGCCGGGCCGCCCGGGCGGAGGTGACACCGACGGCGACGAGGAGCACGGTGCCGGCGGTGGCGGCGGCGAGCGCCGGGTAGGAGAGCAGCCCGAGGCAGGCGGTGACGAGGTCGGTACGGGTGTGCACGGCGTAGCCGCAGAGGGCGAGGACCGCGTGGGCGCCGACGAGGCCGAGGACGTACCGTCCGCCGAGGGCGTGCCAGCGGGCGAGCCGGTCGGCGCCGACTCCGTGCTCGACGGCGGGGACGCGGGCCATCAGGAACAGCATGACGAGGACGCCGTAGCCGGCGAGCAGCCCGGTGAGATGCGCGCCGGTCGCGAAGACCGCGTCGAGACGCGCGGAGGGCTCGGCCTGGAGGCCCCAGAGCAGGGCGACCGCCCCGGCTCCGCCGACGACGGCGTCGCGCAGCCGCTCGGGGGCGAGGCGCGGCGCGGGCGCGGGGGCTTGCGGGAACGGACGCGCCGCCGGGCGCGCGTCGAAGAGGGGTTCGCTGACCTCGGTCGTCACACCCGCACACTAGGGTCCGCCCGTATACGAGAACCCCAGGTCAGCCGCTCTCCCGCGATCCTTAAGGTCCCCTTGAGGAGACTCTGACCACCGGTTAAGCCTCACACCCGTCCGCCTCACAGTGCGAACCCCGCAGGTCTGAGATCAGCGTTCCGCAGGGGAAACAAACGGGGTGCCGACGGGTAACACCCGCCCCGCACTCTTCGAGACATGAGTACACGGATCGTGGTGGTCGGAGGCGGAACGGCGGGCGCCCGGCTCGCCCAGCGCCTGCCGGTCACCCTCCTCGGCGAAGAGCCGCACGCACCGTACAACAGGGTGCTGCTCGCGGACGTCCTCGCCGGGCGGTACGCGCCCGAGGTGATCGCGCTGCCCGCTCCGCAGGAGCCTGTGCGGCGCGGAGTGCGGGCGGTGCGCATCGACCGGGTCGCCAGGACCGTGGAGTGCGAGGACGGGACGACGGTCGGCTACGACCGGCTGGTCCTGGCGACCGGCTCCAACCCCGTGCTGCCGCCGCTGCGCGGCCTGCGCGGCTCGCGGCTGCCGTCGGGCGTCCACCCGTTCCGCACGCTCGACGACTGCCTGGAGTTGCGGGAACTCGTCCGGCCCGGCGTCCGCGCGGTCGTCATCGGCGGCGGGCTGCTCGGGGTCTCCGCGGCCCGCGCGCTGGCGGCACTCGGCGCCGAGGTCGTGCTCACCCAGCAGGGCGAGCGGCTCATGGAACGCCAGCTCGACGCGCACGCCTCGGCGCTGCTCCGGGAGCACGTGGAGTCCCTCGGCGTCGAGGTGCACACCGAGTGCCGGGTCAGCGGCCTGCGCCAGGAGGACGGCGCGGTCACCGCCGTGGAACTCGCCGACGGCTTCGTGCTCGATGCCCAGGTCGTGGTCCTCGCGTGCGGGGTCAGGCCGCGTGTCGGGCTCGCCCAGGACGCCGGTCTCGACGTCCGCCGGGGCGTCGTCGTCGACGACGAGCTCCGGACCTCGGACCCGTACATCCACGCCATCGGCGACTGCGCCGAACACGACGGCCGGGTCTACGGCCTGGCCGGCCCGGCCCTGGAACAGGCGGACGCCCTGGCGGACCTCCTCCTGTCGGAGACGTCCGCCTTCCAGGCCGCGGCGACCCCGCCGGAGACGACCGTGCCGGAGGCGACGCCCCGGCCCGCCTACACCGGCACCCGCGCCCTGACCCGCCTCACGCTGGGCGGTCCGGAAGCACTCGACCTGGCCGCCTTCGGCGAGGCCACCCCGCTGCCCGGCGACGACGTCGTGCAGCTGACCGACGCCACCCGGCGCGCCTACCGCAAGGTCGTCGTCCGCGGCGACCGTCTCGTCGGTGGCGTGCTCCTCGGCGATCTCGCGGCGGTCGGGGCGCTCGCCCGGGCCTGGGAGGGCGACGAAGCCCTTCCGCCCGCTCCCCTGCTTCACCTGCTCACCCATGACGGAGGCTCCTGAGATGTCGACCACGCCCGTGCACACCCCCACCGTCGTCCTGGTCGGCCACGGCATGGTCGGCCAGCGCTTCCTGGAGGCGCTGGCGGACCGTGGCGTCACCGAGCGCGCCCGTGTCGTGGTGCTCTGCGAGGAGCCGCGCCCCGCGTACGACCGGGTCCAGCTGACGTCGTACTTCAACGGCCGCACCCCCGACGATCTCTCGATGGTCGAGGACGGCTTCATGGCGAAGCACGGCATCGAGCTGTACATCGGCGACCCGGCCGAGTCGATCGACCGCGAGGCCCGTACGGTCACCGCGCGCTCGGGGCAGGTCATCCCGTACGACACGCTGGTCCTGGCCACCGGCTCGTACCCCTTCGTGCCGCCCGTCCCCGGCAAGGACGCGCGCGGCTGTTTCGTCTACCGGACCATCGAGGACCTGCTGGCCATCGAGGAGTACGCCAAGACGGCGACGACCGGTGCGGTCGTCGGCGGCGGACTGCTCGGCCTGGAGGCCGCGGGCGCGCTCAAGGGCCTCGGACTCGACACGCACATCGTGGAGTTCGCGCCCCGGCTGATGCCGGTGCAGGTCGACGAGGGCGGTGGCGCGGCGCTGCTGCGCACGATCGAGCAGATGGGGCTGAGCGTCCACACGGGCACCGGTACCCAGGAGGTCGTGACCGAGGACGGCGCGGTCACCGGGATGCGCCTGTCGGACGGCTCCGAGCTGGCCACGGACATGGTGGTGTTCTCGGCGGGCGTACGCCCCCGCGACCAGCTGGCGCGCGACTGCGGGCTGACGGTCGGCGAGCGCGGCGGCATCGCGGTGGACGAGCGGTGCAGGACGTCCGACCCGGCCGTGTACGCGATCGGCGAGTGCGCGCTTGCCACCGACGGCCGGGTGTACGGCCTGGTCGCGCCCGGCTACGAGATGGCGCTGACGGTCGCCGCGACGATCGCCGACGAGGCCGTGGACGGCTTCACCGGAGCCGACATGTCGACCAAGCTGAAGCTGCTGGGCGTCGACGTGGCCTCCTTCGGCGACGCGCACGGCACGGCCGAGGGCTGCCTCGACGTCGTCTACTCCGACTCCCGCTCCGGGGTCTACAAGAAGCTCGTCATCGACGGAGAGGGCAGGCTGCTCGGCGGTGTCCTGGTCGGTGACGCCGACTCGTACGGGATGCTGCGGCCGCTCACCGGCTCCGTCCCGCCGGTCTCCCCCGAGCAGCTGGTCCTGCCGGCGGGCGCCGGCGCGCCGGTGGCACTGGGCCCGTCCGCTCTGCCGGACGACGCCGTCATCTGCTCGTGCCACAACGTCACCAAGCACGCCATCACCCAGTGCGAGACGCTGCCCGAGGTGAAGAAGTGCACCAAGGCCGGTACCGGCTGCGGCAGTTGTGTGAAGCTCATCGGGCAGCTGCTGCCGGAGCCGAAGGACAAGGGGCTCTGCGCCTGCTTCTCGTACACCCGCAGCGAGCTGTACGAGATCACCCGCACGCTGCGGCTGACCTCGTTCGCGGCGCTGCTCGACTCGCACGGGCGCCCCGAGGCGCGCGGCGGCGAGGGCTGCGAGATCTGCAAGCCGACCGTCGGCTCGATCCTCGCGAGCCTCGCGCCGACGATCGGGGTGGGCGGCTACATCCTGGACGGCGAGCAGGCCTCCCTCCAGGACACCAACGACCACTTCCTCGCGAACCTGCAGCGCAACGGCTCGTACTCGGTCGTACCCCGCATCCCCGGCGGTGAGATCACCCCGGACAAGCTGATCGTGATAGGCGAGGTGGCCCGGGACTTCGGGCTCTACACCAAGATCACGGGTGGTCAGCGGATCGACATGTTCGGTGCCCGCGTCGAGCAGCTGCCGGCGATCTGGACCCGTCTCGTCGACGCGGGCTTCGAGTCGGGGCACGCGTACGGGAAGTCGCTGCGCACCGTGAAGTCCTGCGTGGGGCAGACCTGGTGCCGCTACGGCGTGCAGGACTCGGTGAAGATGGCGATCCAGCTGGAGCTGCGCTACCGGGGCCTGCGCTCCCCGCACAAGCTCAAGTCGGCGGTCTCCGGTTGCGCCCGCGAGTGCGCGGAGGCGCAGTCGAAGGACTTCGGCGTCATCGCGACGGCGAGCGGCTGGAACCTGTACGTGGGCGGCAACGGCGGTGCGACCCCGCGCCACGCGGACCTGCTCGCCCAGGATCTCTCGGACGCCGAACTGGTGCGGCTGATCGACCGGTTCCTGATGTTCTACATCCGTACCGCCGACCGCCTGGAGCGCACGTCGACCTGGCTGGAGCGCCTCGAGGGCGGCCTGGAGCACCTCAAGGACGTGGTCGTGCACGACTCGCTCGGGCTCTGCGACGAGCTGGAGGCGCTGATGGCGGCCCATGTCGAGGACTACCAGGACGAGTGGGCACAGACGCTGGACGACCCGGACCGGCTGCGTCGCTTCGTGTCGTTCGTGAACGCGCCGGACGCGCCGGACCCGTCGGTGAAGTTCGTGCCCGAGCGCGACCAGATCAAGCCGGACCTGACCGTCCTCACCATCGGAACCCGCCTGGAAAGGGTCTGAAGCCATGAAGCTCGAACTGTCCCCGTCTCCCGACGCCTGGATGCCGGTCTGCGAGGAGTCCCGGCTGACGCCGGGCCGTGGCGTGGCCGCGCTGCTGCCGGACGGCCGGCAGGTGGCGCTGTTCAAGGACCGGTCGGGGCGCGCGTACGCGATCGACAACCGGGATCCGTTCACCGGGGCGCAGGTGCTGTCGCGCGGGCTGCTCGGGTCGGCGAACGGGCGGCCGTTCGTGGCCTCGCCGCTCCTGAAGCAGCGCTTCGACCTGGAGACGGGCCGCTGCCTGGACGACGAGGAGGTCGCGGTGGAGGTGTACCCGGTCCGGGTCCACGAGGGCGCGCTCCACGCGGTCTGACCCCGACGCGGTCCGTCGATTTTACTTGACCATGCGTTCCAGATAGATCTACGGTGAAGGCGTGGCCAGGACCAAGGAGTTCGATCCGGAGGCCGCGCTGCAGGCAGCGCTCGAGCTGTTCTGGCGGCGCGGCTACGAGGCGACGACGATGTCGGACCTCGTCGAGCACCTCGGGATCGGCCGCGCCAGCATCTACGCCACCTTCGGCAACAAGCACGAGCTGTACATGAAGGCGATGGACCGCTACCTCCGGGCGAACGACCCCTCCATGATGGAGGAGTTGTCCGCGCCGGGCCCCGCACTGCCGCCCGTCCGTGCCCTGGTCCGCCGCTTCGCCGACGAGGCGGCAACGGACGAGGTCCGGCTGAGCGGCTGTTTCATCACCAACTCGGCGGCCGAGCTGGGGCCGCACGACGGGGCCGTGGCCCGTCGGGTGGAGCTGAGCTGGGAACAGATCGAGACCCTGCTGCACGCCTCGCTGGTCCGGGCCCGTGCCCAGGGCGAGCTGCCCGCGGACCGCGATCCGCAGGCACTGGCCAGGATGCTGCTCGTCCTGATGCAGGGGATCCGGCTGGTCGGCAAGGCGTCGAGCGACCCGGCCAGGGTCCGCGACGCGGCGGAGCAGGCGTTGTCACTGCTGGACTGAAGGACCCATCGACAAGGGCGCCATCGGGCGCCCTTTTCTTGGGCCTTGATATTGGAACGTACGGTCAAGAATAACCATCGATACCAGGTAACGATGTTTCTCTTACAAGGAGTTCACACAGCCATGTCCGCACGCTTCACGCACAAGACCGTCCTCGTCACCGGCGCCGGCACCGGGCTCGGCCGGGCCATCGCGCTCGCCTTCGCCGCCGAGGGCGCGAAGGTCGTCGTCTCGGGCCGCCGCGCGGCACCCCTCGACGAGACCGTGTCCCTGATCGAGGCCGCCGGCGGTACCGCGGCCGCCGTCACCGCCGATGTGGCCCGGGCCGACGACGTCCGTCACCTCGTCCGCCGGACGGTCGAACTCTTCGGCGCTCTCGACGTCGCGGTGAACAACGCCGGCATCTTCCGGGGCGGCGCCTCGGCCGCCGACTTCCCGCTGGAGGACTGGCAGGCGCTGCTCGACACCAACGTCACCGGCGTCCTGCACTCGCTCCAGGCCGAGGTGGCGCACATGCGGGCCCACGGCGGCGGCGCCATCGTCAACATCTCGTCCAACCTCGGCCCGCACGTCCGCATCCCGGGCGTCTTCGGCTACCAGGTCTCCAAGGCGGCGGTCTCCGCGCTCACCCGCGCCGCCGCCCGTGACCACATCGCCGACGGCGTGCGGATCAACGCCGTCAGCCCGGGTCCCTCGGATTCCGCCATGTCGCTGTGGCCCGGCGAGACCGAGGCCGAGCGGGAGGTGCGGATGAAGAACGAGTCGCCGCTCGGCCGCATCTCGGCGGCCTCCGAGGTGGCGGCAGCGGTGCTGTACCTCGCCTCGGAGGACGCCGGTTCGGTCGTCGGCACCGACCTGGTCATCGACGGCGGCGTCTCGGCCTGACACCCGCGGGGCATCAGCCCTGGACGGCCGCCGGGTCCATCCAGAAGACCTCCCAGTGGTGGCCGTCCGGGTCCGCGAAGGAGCGCCCGTACATGAAGCCGTGGTCCAGCGGGTCCTTCGCCGCCGACCCTCCGGCGGCGAGGGCCCCGTCGGCCAGCGCGTCGACGGCCTCGCGGCTCTCGGCGCTCAGCGTGATCAGCACCTCGGTCGTCTTCGTCGCGTCGGAGACCTCCTTGCCGGGCGCGGTGAACTCCTTGAACTTGGGCTCGGTCAGCAGCATCGCGAAGATGGTGTCGCTGATGACCAGACACCCGGTGTTCTCGTCGCTGAACTGCGGGTTGAAGGAGTAGCCGAGCTTGGTCCAGAAGGCCTTCGTGGCCTCGAGGTCCTTCACGGGCAGGTTCACGAAGATCATCTGCGTCATGGTGGGTCACTCTCTCCTGTGGTTCGTCCGCGCCGTTCGCTGCACCGGCGCTCCGTGGCGTCGCTTTCGAGAGTTAAGACGGTGGGGCCGAGCGGAACTCATCGCCACTCGGCGATCTTTTTTCGAAGATCCTTCGATGCTCGTCCCAGGGCTTCGGAGGCGCCCCCTTCCAGCCCACGCTAGCGTCGAAGCGTGAGCCCCGCAGCCAGGAAGATCACCGAGAAGCTCTCCGACGAGGCCCTCGCCGGTGCGACCGGCAAGGGCTGGGCCGACTGGTTCGCCCTCCTCGACGCCTGGGGCGCGACCGAGCGCGGGCACACCGAGATCGCCCGGCATCTGGTGGAGGCCGAGGGGGTGAGCGGCTGGCACGCCCAGTCGATCACCGTCGGCTACGAGCAGGAGCGCGGGCTGCGCGAGGTCGGTCAGTCCTCCACGGGCGACTGGCAGGTCAGCGCGAGCAGGACGGTGAACGCCCCGGCCGACCGCTGCACGGCCGCCTTCGCCGACGAGGCGCTGCGCCGCCGCTGGCTCCCGGACGGTGAGCTGGAGGTCCGCACCCACCGGCCGGGCAAGTCCCTCACCGCCGACTGGGACGGCGGGACGAGCCGGATCGAGGTCTATCCGACCCCGAAGGGCGATGCGAAGACCCAGATCGGGCTCGGCCACACCAAGCTCCCGGACGCGGACGCGGTGGCGGCCTACAAGGAGTTCCGGCGGGAGCGGCTCACCGCGCTCAAGACCCTTCTCGAGGACCCGGGATCCATCGTCTGAGGCTCCCCGGCGGTGACGACGACCGGAACGGACCCACGAACATACGGACCGACGCTTCCCCTTCATCGGCTGTTGCCGCACCGTCAACTCCGTACCAACTCCGTACTCCTAGGTTCCCAAAGCGCGCGACCCCGCCGCCGACCGGTGCGGCGGGGCGGTCACCACCACCCACTCTGGAGTGAGACGTGGAGCGACGCAGTTTCCTGCGCGGAGCGGTCATCGGCACCTCGGCCGCCGCCTTCGGCGGCACCCTGATGCGCGGGGCCGCCTACGCGGCGCCCGCCCAGCCCGGCGCCGGCCCCTACGGGGCCCTCGGCGCGGCCGACGCCAACGGCATCCTGCTGCCGAGCGGATTCAGCAGCCGGGTCATCGCCCGGTCGGGACAGACGGTCTCCGGCACCTCGTACACCTGGCACAACGCCCCCGACGGCGGCGCCTGCTACGCCAACGGATCGGGCTGGATCTACGTCTCCAACTCGGAGATCAACCCGAGCGGCGGCGCGAGCGCGGTCAAGTTCAGCTCGACCGGCGCCATCACCGGCGCGTACCGCATCCTGTCCAACACCCGGCAGAACTGCGCGGGCGGCAAGACCCCGTGGAACACCTGGCTCTCCTGTGAGGAGGTCAGCCTCGGCTACGTCTACGAGGCCGACCCGTACGGCGTGAACGCGGCGGTACGCCGTGACGCGATGGGCCGCTTCAAGCACGAGGCCGCCGCCGCCGACCCCGTCCGCCAGGTGATCTACCTGACCGAGGACGAGACCAGCGGCTGCTTCTACCGCTTCATCCCGAGCACCTGGGGCAACCTCTCCTCCGGCACGCTCCAGGTGATGGTGGCCGGTACCGCCACCTCCGGCTCCTTCACCTGGCAGAACGTCCCGGACCCGGACGGCTCCCCGACGGCCACCCGCAGCCAGGTGTCCGGCTCGAAGAAGTTCAACGGCGGCGAGGGCTGCCACTACGCCAACGACACCGTCTGGTTCACCACCAAGGGCGACAACCGCCTCTGGCAGCTGAACCTGGCCAGCAACACCTACGAGCTGGCCTACGACGACTCGCTCGTGGTCGGCGGCGGCGCCCCGCTGACCGGCGTGGACAACGTCACCGGTTCCTCCTCCGGCGACCTGTTCATCGCCGAGGACGGCGGCAACATGGAGATCTGCATCATCACCCCGGACGACGTCGTCGCCCCGTTCCTGCGGATCAACGGCCAGTCCAGCTCCGAGATCACCGGACCGGCCTTCTCCCCCGACGGCAGCCGGCTCTACTTCTCCAGCCAGCGCGGCACGAGCGGCAGTTCCTCGGGCGGCATCACCTACGAGGTGACGGGTCCGTTCCGCGCATAGACACGTTCGGCGGGGGCCCGTGAGGGACCCGCGACTCTTTGGGCGCCGCCGAGCAGGGCGGCGCCCAAAGGCGTGAGCGTGTGCAGGACCGCGTTGCCGTGCCGCAGGGTGGCCACCAGCCCGGCCTCGCGCAGCACGCCCGCGTGCTGGCTGGCCGAGGCGAGCGACACCCCCGCCCTGCGGGCCAGTTCGCTGGTGGTCCCCCCGTCCCCGATGGCATGCAGGACCGCGGAGCGCGTGTTGCCGACCAGCTTGGCCAGGGAGGACCCGCCCGGCTCTCGTACGGTCGGCGCCTCGCAGTGGGTCGTCGGATAGACGAGGACCGGCGGCAGCGAGGAGTCCCGCAGGACGACCGGGGTGCCACGGCAGAAGTACGAGGGCTGGAGCAGCAGGCCCCTGCCGTCGAGGTGCAGATCGCGCTCGACGGGATAGTCCGCCTCCAGGACGGGCGCGCGCCAGCGGAGCATCGGCGGCAGCGAGGCGAGGAGTTCGTCCGCCCCGCCGTCGAGCAGGGCCCGGCCGCGCACCGCCCGGTCGGCCTCGACCCGGGCGCGGATATGGGGCCAGTACGGCGCGATCGCCGCCCGGTGGTAGCTGCGCAGCGCCCCGATGAGCCGGCTGAACGGTTCGGCGCCGCCCTCGGCGAGGGCGCGCAGCGAGTGGGGCACGGTCCGTCCGCCGGCCCGGTCGACGCCCAGCAGGGACAGCTCGCGCCGGAGCCGGGCCTGGGGGGTCGCGTGGATCGCCTGGAGGCCCTCGTCGAGGCCGTGGACGCCCTGGGACGGGGTCAGGAAGTCGGGGAAGTAACCGCGACTGGGAACAAGGGCCGCGAGGAGCCGGGTCTCCCCGTTGAGGCGTGTGCGGGTGTCAGAGCGCCATTCCCCGTAGACGACCGACCCGCGCCGGTCTCTTAAACGGTGAAAACTGAGAATCGTTTCCCACAGAACATCGGGCCGGGCGGCCATCCGGACGCCGGCCAAGTCGTTTGCGGTGAAATGAATCCGCAGCATTGAACCCCCACCTGTGCACTCGCAACCACCCCCGTCGATGAGTATGCACGCCATCACAGGACGTTACCAGGGTGTTTCAGCCACACTTGAAAAGCATCGCGGCGAACGGGGGTGAACCGAAAGGCTGTGCGGGTCGGGCAGGAAACCTTCAGGACCGAGGTGGCGTGGCGAAGACCGTGGGGGGCTTCACGCGTCCGGCGGCGGTCGGCGAGGGTTGCGGCTCACCTGCCCGACATGGGTAATGGGCGCGGTCACCGGGTGGGGATCCGGAGGCCGCGCCCGTCCCGTTCTTTGCGGGACCAATCGAGGAAAGTTCAAAGCGGAAAGTTCAACGGCCAATAATTCAACCGGCCTCGATTGAACATGAACTCACATTTGCCGAACATCCCGGGGCGGGCCCGAGGCGGACGAAATACGACGGGGCGGACACCTCCGCACAAGGTGTCCGCCCGTCTCTCTTGCTGACCGGAACCGCCGCCCATCGGTTTGAGGGTCGGGGACGAGCGGCGGTTCCGGTGGTCTTTGCTACTGAACGCCCGGTCAGTGGGCGCCCCTTGATGGGGTCAGCGGCTGTCCGAGCCCTTCGACTCGGCGGCCGCGCGACCGGCCTCCAGACGCGCCACCGGGATCCGGAACGGCGAGCAGGAGACGTAGTCGAGACCGACCTCGTGGAAGAAGTGCACCGACTCCGGGTCGCCGCCGTGCTCGCCGCAGACACCGAGCTTGATGTCGGGGCGGGTGGCGCGGCCGGACTCGACAGCGCTGCGGACCAGCGCGCCGACGCCGTCCTTGTCGATGGTCTCGAACGGCGAGACTCCGAAGATGCCCTTCTCCAGGTACGCGGTGAAGAAGCTGGCCTCCACGTCGTCCCGGGAGAAGCCCCACACGGTCTGGGTGAGGTCGTTGGTGCCGAAGGAGAAGAACTCGGCGGCCTCGGCGATCTGACCGGCGGTCACGGCGGCGCGCGGCAGCTCGATCATGGTGCCGAGCGCGAGCTTCAGCTCGACGCCGGTCTTGGCCTGCACCTCGGCGATGACCTGCTCGGCCTCGTCGCGGACGATCTCCAGCTCCTGGACAGTGCCGACGAGCGGGATCATGATCTCGGCGCGCGGGTCGCCCTTGGCGTCGATGCGCTGGGCCGCAGCCTCGGCGATGGCGCGGACCTGCATCGTGAACAGACCGGGGATGACCAGGCCGAGCCGGACACCGCGCAGACCCAGCATCGGGTTCTGCTCGTGCAGCCGGTGCACGGCCTGGAGCAGGCGCAGGTCGTTCTCGTTCGGGTCCTTGCGGGCCTCGGCGAGGGCGACGCGCACCGACAGCTCGGTGATGTCGGGCAGGAACTCGTGCAGCGGCGGGTCGAGCAGACGGACCGTGACGGGCAGACCGTCCATGGCCTCGAAGAGCTCGACGAAGTCCTGCTTCTGCTGCGGGAGCAGGACCTCCAGGGCCTCCGTGCGCTCCTCGTCGGTGTCCGCGAGGATCAGCTTCTCGACCATCTCGCGACGCTCGCCGAGGAACATGTGCTCGGTGCGGCACAGGCCGATGCCCTGCGCGCCGAAGCGGCGGGCGCGGAGCGCGTCCTCGGCGTTGTCGGCGTTGGCGCGGACGCGCAGCCGGCGGACACGGTCCGCGTAGGCCATGATCCGGTGGACGGCCTGGACCAGCTCGTCGGCGTCGTCGGCGCCGGCGTGCATCCGGCCCTCGAAGTACTCGACGACCGGGGAGGGTACGACGGGTACCTCACCGAGGTACACCTTGCCGGTGGAGCCGTCGATGGAGACGACGTCGCCCTCCTCGACGACCACGCCGGAGGCCGTGGTCATCCGGCGGCGCTTGGTGTCGACCTCGAGCTCCTCGGCGCCGCAGACACAGGTCTTGCCCATGCCGCGGGCGACGACGGCGGCGTGCGAGGTCTTGCCGCCGCGCGAGGTCAGGATGCCCTCGGCGGCGATCATGCCGTCCAGGTCGTCCGGGTTGGTCTCGCGGCGGATCAGGATGACCTTCTCGCCGGAGCGCGACCACTTGACGGCCGTGTACGAGTCGAAGACGGCCTTGCCGACGGCCGCGCCCGGGGAGGCGGCGATGCCGCGGCCGACCTGCTCGACCTTGGCGGCCTCGTCGAACTTGGGGAACATCAGCTGCGCGAGCTGCGCGCCGTTGACGCGCTGCAGCGCCTCGGCCTCGTCGATCAGGCCCTGGTCCACGAGCTGGGTGGCGATGCGGAAGGCGGCACCGGCGGTGCGCTTGCCGACGCGGGTCTGCAGCATCCACAGCTGGCCGCGCTCGATGGTGAACTCGATGTCGCAGAGATCCTTGTAGTGGGTCTCCAGCGTCTCCATGATCTGCATCAGCTGGTCGTACGACGCCTTGTCGATCGACTCCAGCTCGGCCAGCGGCACGGTGTTGCGGATACCGGCGACGACGTCCTCGCCCTGCGCGTTCTGCAGGTAGTCGCCGTAGACGCCCTGGTGACCGGAGGCGGGGTCGCGGGTGAAGGCGACACCGGTGCCGGAGTCGGGGCCGAGGTTGCCGAAGACCATGGAGCAGACGTTGACCGCGGTGCCGAGGTCGCCGGGGATGCGCTCCTGGCGGCGGTACAGCTTCGCGCGGTCGGTGTTCCAGGAGTTGAAGACGGCCTCGATGGCGAGGTCCATCTGCTCGCGCGGGTCCTGCGGGAAGTCGCGGCCGGCCTCGGCCTTCACGATCTTCTTGAAGTGCTTGACCAGCTTCTTCAGGTCGGCGGCGTCGAGGTCGGTGTCGACGGTGACCTTCTTGGCGGCCTTGGCCTCGTCGAGGGCCTCCTCGAAGAGCTCGCCGTCGACGCCGAGGACGGTCTTGCCGAACATCTGGATGAGGCGGCGGTACGAGTCCCAGGCGAAGCGCTCGTCGCCGGCCTGGGCGGTGAGGCCCTCGACGGACTTGTCGGAGAGGCCGATGTTCAGGACCGTGTCCATCATGCCGGGCATGGAGAACTTGGCACCGGAGCGGACGGAGACGAGCAGCGGGTCGTCGGCCTGGCCGAGCTTCTTGCCCATCTGCTGCTCGAGGGTGTCGAGGTGCGCGCTGACCTCGTCACGGAGCTCGACCGGCTCGGAGCCGCTCTCGAGGTAGACCTTGCACGCCTCGGTGGTGATCGTGAAGCCGGGGGGAACCGGGAGGCCGAGGTTGGTCATCTCGGCGAGGTTCGCACCCTTGCCACCGAGCAGGTCCTTCAGGTCCCTGTTGCCCTCGGTGAAGTCGTACACGAACTTCTGATCTTTGTTTTCCGACACGTGTCTCGACTCCTCGAGGACTCGGTGGCTGCCCTGACGGCGAGGAACATACCCAGATCGAAGGCTCCTGGGGAGGTACGCCTACCGGTCAGATGGTCTTAACCACCCGTCCGCCAGCACATCGAAAGTAACCGACTAGTAGCTTCCGCTTTCAAACGTCGAAGCCCACTTGACTCAAAGCAGAGTCAACACGCTCACATGAGCGACTTCCCAAGCATTTGCGTTCAACTCTTGAACACAGAAGGGGTGGCACCCAGTGCCACCCCTCCAGAAGTGCAACGCCTCGCAATTCGCTCATCTGAGCACGACCCTTATCAAGGGTGGCGCGAATCACTCCGTACGAGCGTCGTTTTTCCCACGATCCGGACGTCCGCGGTCACCCTCCGGACGGTGGCGGATCGCCGGAACTTCACCCTCCGGACGTGTCCAACTCGGCCTCCTCGCTGATGCCCGCACAGTCGTACGGGTCCTTCAGCCAGCCGTCCGGCAGCACCACCCGGTTGTTGCCCGACGTACGGCCCCGCGGGCCGTCCGCGCCCACCGGCCACGGCTGGTCCAGGTCCAGCTCGCTCAACTGAGCGCTCAGCTCGTCCAGGGACGAGGTGATCGCCAGTTTCTTGCGCATCTCGGAACCGACCGAGAAGCCCTTCAGGTACCAGGCCACGTGCTTGCGGAAGTCGATGACACCGCGCGACTCGTCCCCGAGCCACTCGCCGAGCAGCCGCGCGTGCCTCACCATCGCGTCCGCTACCTCGCGCAGCCCCGGCTGGGCGTACGAACCCGTGCCCTCGAAGCCGGCCACCAGGTCGGCGAAGAGCCACGGCCGCCCCAGGCAGCCGCGCCCCACGACCACGCCGTCGCAGCCCGTCTCGCGCATCATCCGCAGCGCGTCGTCCGCGGACCAGATGTCGCCGTTGCCGAGCACCGGGATCTCCGGCACGTGCTCCTTGAGGCGCGCGATGGCGTCCCAGTCCGCCGTGCCGCCGTAGTGCTGCGCCGCGGTCCGCCCGTGCAGGGCGATCGCCGTGACGCCCTCCTCGACCGCGATACGGCCCGCGTCCAGGAAGGTGATGTGGTCGTCGTCGATGCCCTTGCGCATCTTCATCGTGACGGGCAGGTCGCCCGCGTTGGCCACGGCCTCGTTCAGGATCGCGCGCAGCAGCGGCCTCTTGTACGGCAGGGCCGAGCCGCCGCCCTTGCGGGTGACCTTGGGGACCGGGCAGCCGAAGTTCAGGTCGATGTGGTCGGCCAGGTCCTCGTCCGCGATCATCCGCACGGCCTTGCCGACGGTGACGGGGTCGACGCCGTAGAGCTGGATCGACCGCGGCTTCTCGCTCTCGTCGAAGCGGATGAGCTGCATGGTCTTCTCGTTGCGCTCGACCAGCGCCCGCGTCGTGATCATTTCGCTCACGAACAGGCCCTTGCCGCCGCTGTACTCACGGCAGAGGGTGCGGAACGGGGCGTTGGTGATGCCGGCCATCGGCGCGAGCACCACCGGCGGCTGCACGATGTGCGGCCCGATGGCGAGAGGGGAGAACGCGGTCATTCAGCCATTGTCGCGCACCTCGCGGGTTTGTTAGACAGCCGTACTTTCCGCGGTGCGGCCACCGGATCGTCCGCCCAGGTCACGCAGGCGTTCGAGGCCCGCCCGGGACTCCTCGTCCACCGGGACGTACGTCACCAGGCGCGGCCCGGAGGTCGGTCCGAGCCACAGGTTGGTGTGCTCCAGATGCAGGAGGCCGACATGGGCGTTACGGATGATCTTGGTGCGGCCGCCCTGGGCCACCACCTCGTGGCGCGCCCAGATCTCCCGGAACTCCGGCGAGGCCGCCTCCAGGCGCTGCAGCATCGCCTTCCATGCGGGCTCGGCGAGGTGCTCGGCCATCGAGGCACGGAACTTGCCCGCCATCGCGCGCGTGACGTCCGGCAGCTCGGCGACGGCGGCCCGCCACTCGTCGTTGGTGAAGGCGAGCCAGATGCAGTTGCGGTCCTCGCGCGGCAGCGCGTCGAGGTCGCAGAGCAGCCTGCCGTAGGTGCGGTTGTACGCGAGGATGTCGTACCGGCTGTTCTGGATGCAGGCGGGCAGCGGCTCAAGACGGTCGAGCATCGCGCGCAGGGCCGGCGTGACGGTCGGGCAGGGCGCCTCGGGGTTCGGGTCGGCCTCGCCGCCGAGGGCGAAGAGATGGGTGCGCTCGGTCGGGTCCAGCAGCAGGGCCCGGGCGAGGGCGTCGAGGACCTGCGGCGAGACATGGATGTCCCGCGCCTGCTCCAGCCACGTGTACCAGGTGACGCCGACGGCGGAGAGGTGCGCGACCTCCTCGCGGCGCAGCCCGGGGGTACGGCGCCGGCGGCCGCGCGGCAGACCGACCTGCTCGGGGGTGATGCGCTCGCGGCGGCTGCGCAGGAACGCGGCGAGCTCGTGCCGCCGGACGTCCGTGGTCGTTCCGCTCGTCGCCGTCTCCACAGCCATGGTCGTCATGCTCCCAGGGTGCCGGGGCGCTCAGCCCGTTGCCAGGTACTGCTTGTACCAGGATAAAGAGACTCTGGTACCAGGCTGAGCAGAGGCGGATCTTCGATGTCGTGAGTACTACAGCCTCCACCACCGCCCCCGCCCGCGGGGCCGGCGCCGTCGTCGACCACGCGGCGCCCGCCCTCGGCTCCCTCGGCCTGTTCACCGTGCTCCTCGGCGCCGCGCTGCCGCTGATCGACTTCTTCATCGTCAACGTCGCCCTGCCGACCATCGACCACGACCTGGCGGCGGGTCCGGCCATGCTGGAGCTGGTCGTGGCCGGGTACGGGCTCAGTTACGCCGTGCTGCTCGTCCTCGGCGGGCGGCTCGGGGACCTGTTCGGCCGCCGCAGGCTCTTCCTCGTGGGCATGGCGGCCTTCGGGCTGACCTCGCTTGCCTGTGGGCTCGCGCCGGACGCCTGGACCCTGGTCGGCGCGCGGGTGGCACAGGGTGCCTCGGCCGCGCTCATGCTCCCTCAGGTCCTCGCGACCATTCACTCCTCGACGACAGGTGCCCGGCGCGCGAAGGCTCTGAGCCTCTACGGAGCGACCGCCGGGCTCGCGATGGTCGCCGGCCAGATCCTGGGCGGGATCCTCGTCGCGGCCGACCTCGCGGGCAGCGGCTGGCGGGCGATCTTCCTGGTCAACGTGCCCGTGGCGGTGGCCGGTCTGCTCCTCGCCGTCCGTACCGTCCCGGAGACCCGCTCGGAGCGCCCGGCACCGGTGGACGTCCCGGGAACCCTGCTCCTCGCTCTCGCGCTGCTCACGCTCCTGGCCCCTCTCACCGAGGGGAGGGCGTCCGGCTGGCCGCTGTGGACCTGGGTCGCGCTCGGGATCTTCCCGTTCGCCGCGGGGACGTTCTGGTGGGTGGAGCTGCGGGCCGACCGGCGGGGTCGTACGCCGCTGGTGCCGCCGAGCCTGCTGGGGCTCGTCTCGCTGCGCCGGGGCCTGGCTCTGGTCGTTCCGTTCTCGATCGGCTTCGGCGGCTTCATGTTCGTGATCGCGGTCGCGCTCCAGCAGGGCCTCGGCATGGGCGCGGTGGTCTCCGGCCTGGCGCTGGTCCCGATGGCGGTGGCCTTCTTCGGGGCCTCGCTCGCGGGACCGCGCCTGGTACGCCGCTGGGGCACCCGGATCGTCACCGCGGGCGGCCTCCTGCAGGCCCTCGGGGTCGGCCTGCTCGCCCTGACGGCCTGGCGCTCCTGGCCGGACCTGTCGGCCTGGAGCCTTCTGCCCGGCATGGCCGTCGCGGGCTTCGGACAGGGCCTCCAGCTTCCGGTCCTGTTCCGGGTCGTCCTCTCCGAGGTCCCGGCGGACCGGGCCGGCGTCGGCAGCGGCGTCATGGTGACCGCCCAGCAGTCGGCCCTGGCCCTGGGCGTGGCCACGCTCGGCTCGCTGTTCCTGTCGCTCGCGGCCTCCGGCTCGATGCGCACCGCGCTGACCGTGACCCTCCTGGTCCAGCTGGCGGCGGTGGCCCTGACGATCCTGCTGAGCCTGCGCCTGCCACGCGACGTGCGCTGAGGCGGACGGCGGGTGCGGGACCGGCGGGTGCGCGGGACCGGCGGGTGCGGGGCCAGCGGGTGCGGGGCCAGCGGGTGCGGGGCCGGCGGACGCCGGACGAGGGCCACCGGACCGGCGACGCACTGCCGTGCGCCGGACGGACGCACGTGGGCCCGGGTCGC